>JBILPX010000205.1:0-5953 GCA_044373565.1 Roseomonas sp. | reverse complement strand
ACCGGCACGGTGAAATCCGCCATCGGCCTTGGGTCTCTGCTATGGGCCGGCATTGGCGATACTTTGCGCGTTTCCTTGTCCGCCGAGCCGGCGGAAGAGGTTTCGGTTGGTTGGGAATTGCTGAAATCGCTCCATCTGCGCCATCGCGGGGTGAAGGTGATTTCCTGTCCAAGCTGCGCGCGACAGGGTTTTGATGTGATCCGCACCGTGGAAAAGCTGGAAGATCGCCTTTCGCATATTGTGGAGCCGATCAGCCTTTCCATCATTGGCTGCGTGGTGAATGGCCCCGGTGAGGCGCTGATGACCGATATCGGCCTGACCGGCGGCGGGGCGGGGACTCACATGGTCTATAGCGCCGGCAAGACGGACCACACGATCCGGTCTGAGGAAATGGTGGATCACATTGTGGGCCTGGTGGAAGCCAAGGCGGCGGCGCTGCGCATGGCGAAGGCGGCGGAATAGGCCGCCATGCACGCCGAAATCCTGCGCCATCGGGATATGCTGGCGGCGCTCTGCCGGCGCCATGGCGTGGCGCGGCTTGATGTATTCGGCTCAGCGGCGCGCGGCGCAGATTTCGACCCTGAGCGCAGCGATGTGGATTTGCTGGTGGAATTTGCGCCGACCACGCCGCGCAGCTTCGCCAGCCTTCTGGCCTTCGAGGAAGATGCTGCCCAGGCGCTGGCGCGACCTGTTGAGGTAGTGGAGCGCCGCGCCATTGAAGAAAGCACAAACTATATCCGCCGGCGGCGTATTCTGGCGGAAGCGGAAGCTCTGTTCGGCGCATGAGCTTACCGCCGGCAGAACGAGATGCTGCACTGCTGCTGGACATGCTTACTTGGGCTGGACAGGCGGCGGATTTCGTGAGGGACCTGGACGAGGCCAGCTTCCGTGCCAGCAAGCTACATCAGGCGGCGGTCACGCGCTGTATCGCGGTGGTGGGGGAGGCTGCTGGGCGCCTTTCGCGTCCGTTGCGAGAGGCACATCCAGATATTCCTTGGTCGCTCATGATCGGTATGCGCAACAAGTTGATCCATGATTATGGTGATGTTGCGATTGATATCCTCTGGCAGGTCGCGCGCGAGGAATTGCCGCGCCTTGCGCCTTGGCTGCGTCCGCTGGTTCCACCGGACAACGCCCTTTAGTTCATCCAACTTGCCGTTCAGCTTCAGACAGGATACCGACCCGGCATGTCCAGCCAATTGCAGCCCGCCCGTGGCACCCGTGATCTGATCGGTGAGGAATTCCGCCGCCACCATGCGGTGGCCGAAGCCGCGCGGCGTATCGCTGGCCTTTATGGCTTTGAAGAATGGGCGACCCCCATTTTTGAAGATACGCGCGTCTTCGCCCGCGGGCTTGGCGATACCTCGGATGTTGTCTCCAAGGAAATGTACAGCTTCACCGATCGCGGTGGGGAAAGCCTGACGCTTCGCCCGGAAATGACCGCCGGTGTTTGCCGCGCGCTGGTTTCCAACGGCCTCACGCAATTCAATCTCCCGCGCAAGGTTTTCTATGCCGGACCGATGTTTCGCTATGAACGCCCGCAAAAGGGCCGCTATCGGCAATTCCACCAAATCGGGATTGAGGTTCTGGGCGCGGCCGAACCCCTCGCGGATGCGGAAGTGATCGCCTGCGGCTGGCATATCCAGCAGGAACTCGGCATCGCCGAAGGCACGGTGTTGGAAATCAATACGCTGGGCGATGCGCCATCGCGCGATGCCTATCGCGCCGCGCTTATCGCCTATTTCACTGCCCATCTTGACGCTTTGAGCCATGACAGCCGCTTGCGGTTGGAAAAGAACCCTCTGCGCATTCTGGATTCCAAGGATGAAACGGACCGCGCCATTGTCGCCGGCGCGCCGGTGATCGGGGATCACCTGACCGCAGAAGCCGCAGCCTTCTACGGCGCCGTAAAACAGCATCTGAAACGCTTTGGCGTCCCCTTCCGCGAAAACCCGCGCATTGTGCGGGGCCTCGATTACTACAGCCACACGGCCTTTGAATTCGTGACCGACAGGCTCGGCGCACAAGGCACGGTGATGGCGGGCGGGCGCTACAACGGGCTCGTTGAGGAAATGGGTGGCCCGCCCACCCCTTCGGTTGGCTGGGCGGCAGGCATTGAACGGCTTGCCATGTTGCTGGCTGAAAGCCCGGCGGCGCCGCGCCCCGTTGCGGTTATCCCGGTGGGCGATGAGGCCGAAGGCCCTGCGCTTGATCTTTTGCAGGCGTTGCGCGCGGCGGGTGTGGTGGCTGAAATCGCCTATCGCGGCAATCTCAAGCGCCGGATGGAGCGCGCCAATCGCATCAATGCCCGCGCCGCCGTGATTCTGGGCGAAACTGAAATCGCCGCCGGTATCGCGCAATTGCGGGATCTTGATGCCGGCACGCAGGAAAGCGTGGCCTTCGCGGATGTTCCGGCCCGTTTGCAATGAGCCTACCCGCCAGACTTGATCGGCTGCTGTCCCGCGCGGAGGAGCTGCGCCATATGCTCTCTACCGCGCCGGGGGCGGATATTGGCGCTTTGTCCAAAGAATTGGCGGAACTTGAACCGCTGGTTGAAAAATATGCTGACTACCGCGCATCTGAACGCGCGCGGGATGAAGCCCAGGCCATGCTGGCTGATCCCGAAATGCGTGAATTGGCTGAAGCCGAATGGCTGACGCAAAAGGATCGCGTGCCGGCGCTTGAACATGAAATCCGCATCATGCTGCTGCCGCGCGATGCCGCCGATGAACGTAGCGGCATTCTGGAAATCCGCCCAGCCGCTGGCGGGGATGAGGCCGGGCTTTTCGCGGCGGAATTGTTTCGTGGCTATCAGCGTTATGCCGAAGGGCGCGGCTGGCGTTTTGAAGTGCTGGAATATGACGAAAACGAATTGGGCGGCATCAAGGGTGCCACGGCTGAGGTCGCGGGGCGCGGCGTTTTTGCCCGGCTGAAATATGAAAGCGGTGTGCATCGCGTCCAGCGTGTGCCGGCAACCGAAACCCAGGGGCGCATCCATACCTCCACCGTGACCGTCGCCGTATTGCCGGAAGCGGAAGAAGTGGATGTGCAGATCGAAGACAAGGATCTGCGCATTGATACCTATCGCGCATCAGGCGCGGGCGGGCAGCATGTGAACAAGACGGATAGCGCGGTGCGCATCACCCATATGCCAAGCGGCATTGTGGTGGCGATGCAGGAAGAAAAAAGCCAACACAAGAACCGCGCCAAGGCGATGAAGATATTGCGCGCCCGGATTTATGAACAGCAGCGAAGCGCCGCCGCCGAAGTTCGCGCGGCGGATCGGCGCAGCCAGGTCGGCACTGGTGATCGGTCTGAACGCATTCGCACCTATAATTTCCCGCAAGGCCGCGTGACGGATCACCGCATTGGGCTCACGCTGCATAAGATTGACCGCGTGATGCTGGGCGAATTCGATGACATCTTTGATGCGTTGATCGCGGAAGACCAGGCGGCGCGGCTGGCGGCAGAAGCGGCGTGATTGAACCGCGCTGCGCCGATCCGGCTGGCACGATTGGCTTTTTTCTCTGTCAGGCCGGGCAAAGGCTGCGGGGTGCCGCGATTGAAACCCCTCGCATGGAAGCGCGCCGCTTGCTTGCGCATGTATTGAATAAATCCGAGGAAGCTTTGCTCCGCGACCCCCGCGCGCCCGTGCCGGCGGAAAAGGCCCAGCAATTCGCGGCACTGCTCGCGCGCCGTGTCGCGCATGAGCCCTTTGCCTATCTGACCGGGCGCGTGGGGTTCTGGACGCTGGATTTGGAAGTCTCCCCCGCCACGCTTATTCCGCGTGCGGATTCCGAAAGCCTTGTCGAAGCCGCGCTGGAAGCCTGCACAGATAAAAGGGCGCCGCTCAGCCTGCTTGATCTCGGCACCGGGACCGGGGCCTTGCTGCTGGCGGTGCTGAGTGAATTGCCCGCCGCAAGCGGGGTTGGCGTTGATCTCAAGCCCGAAGCGGCTGCACTTGCCGCGCGCAATGCAACGCGGCTTGGCTTGGCAGATCGGGCGCGTTTCCTGGCTGTCGATTGGGCGGCGGCGCTGGCCGGGCGGTTTGATCTGATCCTCTGCAACCCACCCTATATCGAAAGCGCGGCCATCGCGGGCTTGATGCCGGAAGTGGCGCGGCATGAGCCGGCCTCAGCGCTTGATGGCGGGGCGGATGGGCTTTCGGCCTATCGGCGCATCATCGCTGATCTGCCGCGGCTTTTGGTGCCTCGGGGCGTCGCGGTGTTGGAATTGGGCGCTGGCCAGCAGGCGGCGGTGGCGGCACTGGCCAAGGTGGCCGGCCTTACGCCCGAAGCCTGCCGGGCCGATCTGGGCGGCGTGCCGCGCGCCCTGGTGCTGCGCGCGGCGTGATTTTGCCCTTGGCGCGGCGGAGCATAAGGGGTAGAAGGGCTTTGCGGTGAGGGTAGGAAGTTCGATTCCCCTCCTTGATCCTGAAAGACCATAAGGGTTTTACCCCGTTCTTTTGGCGCCGTTTGGATGCAACAGACTCGGAATTCAGGACGTGATCCAGGGCCTAGGCCCGCTGCGCGCTGAAAATGCCGAATGTGGAATAGCGAAACGCAATACAGATGAACATAAAGCGCATGCGCGGCCGGGGCGGTCACCGTAGTGGTGGGGGTGGTCAGTTTCGCCAAAGTAGCGGGGGTGGCGGCAGTTCGAGCGGCGCCCAGCCGCTCAACCGGAACCACGTTTTTGACTCGAATGGGCCGGATTTGCGGCTCCGTGGCACGTCGCAACAGCTTTTCGAAAAATACCTCCAGCTTGGGCGTGACGCGACCGGCGGTGGGGATCGCGTGATGGCGGAAGGCTATTTCCAGCATGCAGAGCATTACTTCCGCATCCTGAACGCCATGAACCAGGCCGCGGTGCAGCATCAGCAATATCAGCAGCGCCGCTATCAGCCGCAGGATGGTCAGGATGGTCAGGATGGTCAGGATGGGCCTGAAGGCCCTGAAGGTGGCGAACAGCCCGAATATCGCGGTGAAGCGCAGACCATCACGCCTGATTTGAACGAAAGCGGGGCGGAAGTGGTTGCGCCCGCCAGGCCAGCGCCGGCGCCCGAAGCCGCCTGAACCAGCATCGCTGGTGGTACTGCGTCATGCGGAGGAAACCATGCCTGTAAACCCCGCTGATGGCGCCGTGCTCGGCGCGCTTTATGGCACTGATGCCATGCGCGCAGCCTTTGGCGAAGACGCCTATCTGCAAAAGATGTTGGATGTTGAAGCGGCGCTCGCGCGCGCGCAGGCTGTTCTTGGCATCATCCCGGCTGAGGCCGCCGCTATCATTACCCGTGTGGCGCGCGCCGAAGCGCTGGACCGCGCTGACTTGGCCGCCGCCACGCGCAATACCGGCTATCCGGTGGTGGGGCTGGTCAACCAGCTTTCCAAACTGGCCGGGGAAGATGCCGGGCGCTGGACCCATTGGGGCGCCACCACGCAAGACATCATGGATAGCGCGCTGGTGCTGCAAATCCGCGATGGCTTGGCGCTGATTGAAGCTGATTTGCGCGCGACGATTGCGGGTTTTGTGGCAATGGCGGCGCAGCATCGCGCCACGGTAATGGCCGGGCGGACGCATCTGCAACACGCTTTGCCCGTCACCTTCGGCTATAAGGTTGCGGTCTGGGTCAATCCGCTGATCACCGCGTTGGAACGGCTTGAACAGCTTCGCCCGCGCGTGCTGCGGCTTGGTTTTGGGGGTGCTTCTGGCACGCTGGCCTCATTGGGGGATCAGGGCCTGCCGGTGGCGGGCGCCTTGGCGCGACAGCTTGACCTGATCGAAGCTGATATTCCCTGGCATGTGGCGCGCGATGGGGTTGCGGAAGTGGCCTGCTGGCTTGGCGTGCTGTGCGGCAGCCTTGCCAAAATCGGCACGGATGTGATGCTGCTGATGCAAACGGAATTGGCCGAAGTGGCCGAACCGCATGTGCCAAAGCGCGGCGGGTCTTCCA
>JBILPX010000004.1:0-25876 GCA_044373565.1 Roseomonas sp. | reverse complement strand
GCTGACCACGCGGGAGAAATAGGAAATCACTTCAACCGGGATGATGATCGGCGCCAGCCACACGGGCGCGCCTTCCGGAAAGAAGTAGCTAAAGAAATGCATGCCGTGGCGCATCAGCGCAACAACCGTCACGGTCACAAACACAATCACGGCCAGCGTCAGGGTGACGGCGATGTGGGAAGTGAACGTAAAGGCATAGGGCAGCATGCCAAGCAAATTGCCAAACAGCACGAACATGAAGATAGCGAAGACGAAGGGGAAATACTTCTTCCCTTCTTCACCGACCTGTTCCGTCACCATGCCATGGATGAATTCGTAACTGGCTTCGCCAAGCGACTGCAAGCGCCCTGGAACAAGGGCTCCACGCGCGGCGGCCGCCATGATGAACAGCGTGATCAGACCAAGGGCCAATAGCATGAATGCATTGGACTGGCTGAAGCCGATAGCCTGCCCGAAGCCGCCCAAAAATGGCGACAATTCGAACTGACTCAGCGCGTCAATCGTCTTGCCTTCCTTTGCCACCGGCAAACCCCTTGTGTCTCGCTTATGTCACGCTCTAACGGCGACGCGGGTTGAAAAGGCGATAAACATTCAACACCCCGGCGACGCTGCCCAGGACGAAGAACACAAGGAAAAGCCAAGGCCAAGTGCCGAGCCAGCGATCGAGCAACCACCCGATACCGATCCCCACCACGAGGGCGGAGACAACCTCAACCCCTGCGCGCAGCCCGATTCCCCACGGTCCTACCGGCAAGCCTTTCTGACCATCAGGGCCAGATTCAAGCCCTTCGCGGGCCCGCGCTTGCTTTAACCGTTCATGAAGGTCCGGCTGTTTAGTCACCTTAAGCTCCCCAGGCGTTGCTCGCCGGAAGGCGTGCGGGATTTACGGGGGGGATACCCCAGTGTCAAGCATGTGCGGCGCAGCAAAAGGCCATTTTCCTGCCGTGTAACAAGCCTCAAGCTACTGTGCCCCTGCACCGGTCAGCTTGGCGGCGCGGGCGGCCGCGGCGGGGGCGACGGTGGGCGCGTGGCAGGACGTGCCGCGGGGCGTGAGGCGGTGGCACTTGTCCGGGCGGGCGGCGCAGGCGGAGGCGGCGGTGGGCGGCGAATCGCGAAACGCTGCTTGGCCGGCGGCAGGGCTTCCCACTGCCGGATCGCGGCCTCCTCACTCGAAGTGTCATAGCCAAGGCGCCGCATGACATCCCGCGCGCGGCGCTTCTGGTCTTCGTTAAGCCTATCCCAGGCTATAGGGCCGGGGGCGAAAACCTGTTCGGGTTCCTCCACCTGGGGCGCGGCGGTCACGGGCGGGGCTTGGTTCGGCTGCGCGCAGGCAGCCGGCAGCATGGCCAGCAGGAAAAACCGGCGCTTCATGGCTGAAGTTCCACCAGCACCGGCACATGGTCAGACGCCTGCGGCCAATCCCGCGCATCCTTCAGCACTATATGGCGCTTGAGCCCGCCCGCCAGATCATCACTCACCCAGACATGATCCAACCGCCGCCCGCGATCCGCCGCGCGCCAATCTCGCGCGCGATAGGACCACCAAGTGTAGAGCTTCTGATCTTCCGGCACGAAATGGCGCAGCGCGTCATGCCAGCCGGCTGCCTTCTGCCAGCCCAAAAGCCCTTCAACTTCGATGGGTGTGTGCGACACCACATCCAATAATTGCTTATGGGACCAGACATCATGTTCAAGCGGCGCGATGTTCAAATCGCCCACCAACACCGCGCGGCGCGCGCCTCGGCCCGCAAACCAGCGCGTGGCTTCAGCGACAAAATCAAGCTTATGGCCGAATTTCGGATTGGCAGCGCGGTCCGGAACATCGCCGCCGGCGGGCACGTAGAAATTATGCACTTCAATGGGGCCGCCTGGCGCATCCAGCATCACGCCTAAATGCCGGCAATCACCCTTGGCGCACCAATCAGGATCATCTTCACGCAAGCTGATGGGCAGGCGGGAAAGCACCGCAACGCCATTATAGCCCTTCATGCCGCGCACCAGGCGATGCGTGAAGCCAAGTGCGGCGATGCCTTCATGGGGAAACGCCTCATCCGGGCATTTGGTTTCCTGTAGGCAGATCACGTCGGGCGCCAGATCAGCGACCAGCTTTTGCAGCAGGGGCAAGCGCAGCCGAACGCTATTGATGTTCCAGGTCGCGATCCGAAGAGCCTGCTGCGCCGTGCCGCGTCTCGCCATGGGTTTTCCTATCGTCACTTCTGGGAAAGGGTTTCGAAAACATCGCCCGCGGGCGCAGCACCTTGAATATGGCGCCGATGCCAGAGCGCATAGAACAGCAAATGCCAGGCGGCGAAACCTTCGCGCTTGCCGCCCGCCGCGCGAAACAGCGACAGGATGCGATCCGGCTTGGCTATTTCCGCGACCCCTGCTTGGCCTGCCACCAGCGGCGCCAGCTTATCTGCTACATCGGCGATCCAGGCGCCCACCGGCACGGTAAAGCCCTGCTTGGCGCGGAAGGGCTCGCTGGCTGGAAAGTTCTTCGCGAGCCATTGGCGGAGCAGGTATTTCCCGCGTCCATCACGAATTTTGAGCTTATCCGGCAGACGAAAGGCGGCGGTGGCCATGCCGGGATCAAGGAAGGGCGTGCGGCCTTCAACCCCATGCGCCATCAGGCAGCGATCGAGCTTAATCAGCAAATCATGCGCCAACCAATCGGCGCAATCGGTCGCTTGGGCCACTTGCAGACGGGACCGCCCGGGCAGCGCGGCGGCGGCTTCGGCGGCGGCAATGCCATCGCGCCAGCCGGTGAGCGATTCGCGCAGCACATCCAGCCGATCAAAAGTGCCATGGCCGCGCATGGTTTTGCCGCCCAGCCACCAGGGGCGCATCGCAGCGCGGTAGCGGCCATAGCCGCCGAAAAGCTCATCGCCACCTTCGCCGGAAAGCACCACCTTCACTTCCTGCCGCGCGGCGCGGGCCAGGAACCAGGTGGGGATGATGGCGTAATCGGCGGCGGGATCATCCATGCAGGCGATGATTTCCGGCAAATGCCGCCAGACCATGTCCCGTGTCACATCAACACGAACATGCCGCGCGCCAGCGGCGGCGGCGGCACGCGCAGCGGCTTCGCGTTCATCGGCAGCACCTGCCACATCAAAGCCTGCGGTGAAGGCCAACACCGGTGCCGTGTTGATGCGCGCCATGGCGGCCAATACGGCGGCGGAATCCGTCCCACCTGAAAGGAACATGCCGTAGGGCACGTCGCTTCGCTGATGCAGATCAACGCTTTCCATCAGCGCTGCATCCAACCGCGCGAGTGCGGCTTCTTCCGAGATGATTTCAGGGCCTTCCGCTGGCAAGGCAGCGCGCCTTTCGCGCGCAATGATGCGGCCATCGGCGATGGTGATGGTCTCACCAGGCAGGACGCGGCTGATACCTTGGAAGATCGTCTCAGACCCGCTGGTGAATTGCACTTGCAGCAATTCATGCAAAGCGGTGCGATGAAGCTGTGGCGTGACCAAGCCGGCGGAAATCAGTGCCTGAGGTTCGGAGGCAAAGGCGATGCCATCGGGGATCTCCGCAATATAAAGCGGCTTGATGCCGAAGGGGTCACGCGCCAGCAGCACGTGCCGTACGGCGCGATCATGGATCGCAATGCCATACATGCCGCGCAGGAGCTGCGCGAAGCCCGCGCCGTCCCGGCGGTATAAATGCAAGGGCGGCTCGCAATCCGAAGCCGTAGCGGCAGGCAGCGCGTGATCGTTCCGTAATTCGCGGTAATTATAAATCTCGCCGTTCGCGACCAAGGCGGTAGCACCGGCGAAAAGCGGTTGATCGCCGGTCGCAAGATCAATAATCGCAAGCCTGGTATGGGCAAGCGCCACATTGCCCGCAACATGATGCCCCGCGCCATCCGGCCCGCGATGCGCCAGCGCGCGGGTGAGGGCTTCCAGCACCGTCGCGGGGGGTGAAGCGCCGGGGCGTAGCGCAAGCCCCGCTATGCCGCACATGACACTATCCCCTTCCTGCGGGTTTGAGTTCGGCCAGCAAGCGCCGCCAACGCGCCATCACCGGTGCCTCGGCGAAGGCAGCGGCGAAATGCGCGCGCCCCGCCGCACCAAGTGCTGCGGCGCGGGCAGGGTTTTCAGCCAGGCCCGCGATGGCGGCGGCAAGCGCGGGCGCGTCTTCCTTCGGCACCAACAAACCATCGGCGCCATCGCTGATCAATTCGCTCGGGCCTTGCGCTGCGGCGGCGATCACTGGCTTCGCCGCAGACCAGGCTTCCAGCACGATATTGCCGAGCGGTTCATGGCGTGATGAACAAATGAACATCTCCGCCGCCGCCAATAGCGCACCAGTATCGCGCCGCCAGCCGAGAAAACTCACGCGATCAGTAATGCCAAGTTCTGCCACCAAGGCGCGCAAGGCCGCTTCCTCCGGCCCTGCACCTGCCAGATATAAATGCCCGCGCGGCAGCAGTGCGATGGCGCGCAGCAGTACATCAAAACCTTTATTCGGGTGCAGCCGCCCCATGGCCAAAAGCTTCGGAGTGCTGGATGGCGCTGGCAGATCAGCGGGCGCGACGCTGGCGAAATCCTCAACAAAATTGGGCAAATAATGCACACGCGCTGGCGGCCAATGCTCGGTAGTGATGGCGCGCACCAGATCATGCGTATTCGCCACCAGATGATCGCAGTGGCGGAAATACTTCAGGTCGTAATAGCCACCGAAACGCCCCACCAAAACCCAGGGGCCTTGTGGCGTGAAGCGCGCTGCGCGCTGCATCCAGGCCATGACGACATCAGGCTTGAAATCCTGCAAGGCGCGCCGCATGCGGGGCTTGGTCAGGAAATCAAAGGCGCCGCCAAAGGCCAATTCCACCGGCTGCAAGCCGGCTTCACGCAGCCTCGCAGTACGTTCCGCATCGCGCCGGATGATGGGTAGTACTCGATCGCCCGCCTGATGTAACGCGATGGTCGCGCGTTCGTAGAAGGCCTCTGCCCCACCAATCGGTGCACCTGCCATGATTTGCGCAATCCTCATGGCTTCTGCCCACCATGGCGTTCTGGCTCCAGCCGCGCTTTCAGATAGGACAGCAGCGGAAAGGCGCCAGTGCAAAAGGCCAGCAGCACACCCCAGGCGCCTTCGCGATAGCCCTTGCGGGAGACATAGGATTTGAAGGCGCGGCTGATAAAACGGCGCAGATTGGCGCGCAGCGTGCCGATATCGCCAGACGCAATCAGATCCGCTGCCTTGGCGGATGAGTATTTATCCAGCCGGCGCAGCATGTCGGAAATATCGCGGTCCAGCTCGTGCCGGATGCCATGCGCCGTGAGCCGCTCCCCCTCGCTGCCGGTCCAGTCGAGGCCGGGATGCACGCGCTGCGCCCGCCAATGCTTGGCGCCGCGGCGAAACAGGATGGGCTTCAGCGTGGTGCCGAAGCTGCCGCCCCAGCCATGGAGGATCAGCCGCTCGCCCACGTAATTGTCGATGCGGACGCCATGGAAGGCCGCCGTGCTGCGTTCGATCAGCGCGCGGATCTCGGCGCCGAGTTCCGGCTGCACGCGTTCATCCGCATCCAATTCCAAAATCCAATCGCCGGCGCAGCCAGCGATGCCGGCATTGCGCCGGTCGCCCTCCAAATCCCAAGCGCCTTCCAGCACGAGGGCACCCGCTGCGCGGGCAAGTGCTGCGCTGGCATCCGTTGTGCGGTCCAGCACCACCACAATCTCATCGGCGAAGGCGGCCGAGGCCAGGCAATCGGGCAGGCGCGCTTCTTCGTTGCGCGCCACGATCAGGATGGAAAGCTTTGGGGTCACGCTCGCACCTGCGCAGCCTGGCCAAGTAGGGCCTTGGCAGCTTCCAAAACGCGCGCCAACGGTAAGTCTTCCATCTCCCCCCGGCCGGGTGGGCCATCGGCCAGCACGGCCTGCGCCTTGGGGCCAGCCGGGCCATATTCATCCGAAGGGGTTGGGCCAAACAGGCCAAGCGTGGGCGCACCGGCGGCAGCGGCCAGGTGCATCAGGCCGGAATCATTGCCGATGAAAATCGCGGCGCGCGCCAGCAACGCCGCCACCTCGGGCAGGTCGAGCTTGCCTACCAGGTCAAGCGCCTGGGGCAATGCGGTCAGAACGGGGGTCGCCATGCTGCGTTCCTGATCCCCCGGCCCGCCCAGAATGGCAATCCCGGCTCCGGGCAGGGCGCCATCCGGCGCGGTCAGCCGCAAGGCGAGTTCGGCAAAACGCTCCGCCGGCCAGACCTTACGGTGCCAATTCGCGGTGGGGCCCAGCACCAGCCAGGGCCGCCCCGCCGGCAGCAGCGAAGCCGCCCGCGCGACATCTTCCGGAGCGGTCCAGATCACCGGCAGCGGCGGCGGGCTCACACCCAAAAGTGCCGCCAAATGGGTCAACCGATGCCCGGGCCGCCGCCCGCCCTGGATCACTGCGCGCCGGCGCGTCCACAGCAGCCAGGCAATGGCCGAGGCACGCAAATCCACCACCAAATCCCAGCGCGTTGTCGCCAATTGCCCCCAGATTTCCAGCCAATGCAGCGAATAGCGCCGCTTTTCCACGGCAATCAGCCGATCAAGCTGCGGCATCCGCCGAAATACGCCTTCCGCCACCCGCCCGCAGACAATGGTGAAGCGTGCCTCCGGATGCGCCCGCATCAGGTGATCAAGCAGGCCCGTGGACAGCACAGCATCGCCAATGCGGGTGGAGGAGATGAAAAGAATGCGCACTTGGTGGCCTTACCACTTCCGGCGCGTGAGGGGGAGGTTGCAGTGGCGCCTCTGCCGACACAGTTTTAGTCCATGAAAATCGCGCTGCTGCCGGACCGTGCCGTTCTGGAGATCTCGGGGGAGGACCGTGTCGCCTTCCTGCAGGGGTTGATTTCCAATGATGTGACCAAGGCGCTTGCCGATCAGGCGATTTGGGCCGCGCTGCTGACGCCGCAAGGCAAGTGGCTTGCGGATTTCTTCGTGATCGCAACGCCCGATGCGCTGCTGTTGGATGTGGAAGCGACGCAGCTTTCCATGCTGATCCAACGCCTTTCGCGCTTCAGGCTGCGCGCCAAGGTGGCGTTGCGTGATGCCTCGACGGAGTGGCGGGTGCATGCCGCCTGGGGGGAAGGGGCGCCCCCTGAAGGGCTGGCCGCGCGCGACCCGCGCCTGCCTGAGGCTGGCTGGCGGGTACTGGCGTCCGCGCCTATCCCGGTCTCGGCCAGTCCAGCGGATTATGATGCACATCGAATTGGCCTTGGCCTGCCCGATGGATCGAAGGATATGGAGGCCGAGAAATCCGTGCTGCTGGAGGGTGGCTTTGATGAACTCAACGGCATTTCCTGGACCAAGGGCTGCTATATGGGTCAGGAACTGACCGCGCGGACGCGCTATCGCGGCTTGCTGAAGCGCCGCTTGGTGCCGGTGGCGATTGAAGGCCCCGCGCCCGAACGCGGCACCCCCATCCTGACGCTGGAGGGGGCTGAGGCGGGGGAGATGCGCTCCAGCCAGGGCGGGCAGGGCTTGGCGCTGCTGCGGTTGGAATGGTTGGACAAGGGGGCGCTCGCAGCAGGCGAGGCGCGCCTGACGCCGCAACCACCGCCCTGGATGAAGCTGCCGGAGGAAAAAGCATGACCATGCCAGATCACGGCCCCGGTGTGCGCCTGCCACCGCCCGTGCTGGTGGGCGGTATTCTGGCGGTGGCTTGGTTTGCGCATCTTTTCGTGCCGGTCCTGCTCGGCCCGCCCTTGCCGAATTACGGCGTGCTGGTGCTGTTTCTGGGGATTGGCCTGATCGGCTGGTCGCTGCTGACGCTGGTGCAGGCGGGCAATGACCCAAGGCCGGATAAGCCCGATGTCGCGCTGGTGACGGCGGGGCCGTTTCGCTTCAGCCGCAACCCTATCTACCTTGGCTTTCTGGTGGTGGTGCTGGGCTTTGCGCTGCGCTGGGGCGATCTGTGGGGCTGGCTTGCGCTGATCAGCTGCCATTTGGCGCTGGATCGGCTGGTGGTGACGAAGGAGGAAGCCTACCTCAGCACGCGTTTCGGTGCGGCTTATGAGGCTTATCGCACCCGCGTGCGGCGCTGGGTTTAACCCCGGCTGGCCAAGCTGCGCGCCAGCCGGTCGAATTCCGCGACGGTCAGGGTTTCCCCGCGCCGGTCCCCGGCAATGGCGGCCTCGTCCAGTAGCGCTTCAGCATTGCCAAGTGTCTTCAACGCGCCACGCAGCATTTTGCGCCTTTGCCCGAAAGCGGCGGCGGTGAGTTTTTCCATAGTGGCGAATAGTGCCGGTGGTGGGTCTTCCGAATGGGGCGTGAAGCCTACCACGGCAGACCAGACCTTGGGTGGTGGGCTGAAGGCGCCAGGTGGCAGGCGCAGCAGCAAATCGCAACGGCAGCGCCATTGGGCGAGTACGGCCAGCCGCCCATAAGCGGATGTGGCGGGGGCCGCCGTGATGCGTTCCGCCACTTCAAGCTGGAACATCAGCGTCATGCCCTCCAGCGCTGCGGCGCCGCGCAACCAGCGCACCAGCAAGGGACTCGCGACATTATACGGCAGGTTGGCGATGATACGACGCGGCGCGGGCAGGGCCTCCTTCGGGTCCACGCCAAGCGCATCGGCTTCCAGCACGCGTAGCCGCGCGGGATAGGCCGCGACCAGTTCCTGCAAGGCAATCACGGCGCGCGCATCCAATTCCACTGCCAGCACTGATGCGGCAGCGGTTTCCAGCAAAGTGCGCGTCAGCCCGCCTGGCCCTGGCCCCACTTCCAGCACATGCCGGCCCGCAAGATCGCCGGCCAATGCCGCGATGCGCGCACATATGGCCGGATCAAGCAGGAAATGCTGGCCGAGCGCCTTGCGTGCATTGAGCCCATGCCGCGCGATGGTATCGCTGAGGCTTAGCAATGCGGGCTTGGTCACGCCTTCAGCCCGGACGCGCGGCGCTATTCGTGCGAATTTCGATTTGCGCGCGGCGGCGCAGGTCGCGTTGCAATTGGCGGGACAGCAATTCAATCCGATCACGCAGCAGGATGTCGCGCGCCTGCTGCGGATTGGCTTCCGCCAGATTGCGGGTTTCGCGCGCGCAAATCATGAAAATCATGGACCCATCCATGGAAATGATCGGCTGCGACGCACGCCCGATGGGCAGACTGCCCAGCAGATCGCGCAATTCGGGCGGGTTGATATTGTCCAGCCGTACCGGGCCGGGATCGGCGGGGCGCGGGCTGCCGCGTGCGGCGGCATCCATCGCATCACAGCCGCGGGCCTGATCGGAAAGCGCCTGAGCACGTTGCAATTGCGCCAATTGCTGCGCTGTCGGAGCTTGCGGATTTACCTGCCCTTCAAAGGGCAGGAAGACCTGACGCATGGTCAGGATGGTGGCCATATCGCGCCCTGAGACGCGTTTGTCCCGCAGCATGACAATTTCAAAACCGCCAGGGACACGGATGGGATTGCTGACGGCCCCTTCAGGCATTTGGCGGAGGATCTTGGCGACTTCCGTATCAAAGCGATCTGCTGTCATCCAATCCATCGCGCCGCCTTGCACAGCGGTCTGCGATTGGCTGAATTGCGCGGCTACCATGGCAAAAGGCACACCTTGGCGCAGGCGCTGAATGACATCGGTCACGAAGCGACGCACCTGCGCTTCCTGGCCTGGATTTTCCACTGGGATGAAGACTTCGGAGATCAGGAATTCCGGTTCACCTAGGCGAGTTCGTTGGGCTGCCAGAAATTCATTCACCTCAGCTTCTGGAATATTTGCCTGCTCCCCAAGCATGCCACGCAACAGCCGTGCCCAGCCGATTTGCGCGCGGATCTGATCATAAAGCACGCGCGGCTCGATCCCGGCGCGGTGCAGATTCTGTACTACGCCGCCCTGGGGCAGCCCGTTGCGGCTTTCGATATTGGCGATGGAGCTTGCGATATCCTGATCCGTCACAGGGATGCGCCGTCGGTTGAGTTCCTGGATGCGCAGCCGTTCATCAATCAGCAGGCGCAGGATCTGATCCCCACCCTGCGCGCCGGCATCGCCCGCAACACCGGCGGAAAGTGCCAGCAGGCGGCGCCGGCTTTCGATTTCGCTACGCGTGACGACATCACCATTTACCACGGCGACAATGCTGTTCACGCTGCCACCTGCGGATTGCGCCATGGCGGCGGGCATGGGGGCGGCGGGCATCAGCAAAGTCGCCAGCAGCACCAGCGCCAGATATAGCTTTCGCGACAACATCACGGCGCGCATCAACGCCTCCTGCAGATTACCGCCCTTGGCGGATGGTGTGGCCCAATAGCTCATAAAGCCCTCGCTCCGAAATCGCCGATGGTTTTGAAGCCAAAGCGGAAAAGCAGCATGGTGGCCCCTGGGTAAAGTTTATTGGTCGCCGGGTCTTCCGCATAGTTCTTCACGAAGCGCGTTTCAAAAATGAAGCACTCATCCTCATACAGCGCTGAAAGCGTCGCGGCCACAGGTTTATTAAGCTCGATATTCTGCCGACCAAAGGCGGCGAAACGCCAAAGGCCGAAGCGTTGCGTGGCGCCAACCGCAACTTCTTCACGTTGCGCATAAGGGTTCAAATAGGGTGTCGGGGGGGCTTGAAGATAGCCCAGCGTGAAGGCTGTATCATTAAAAGGCCGCACCGTGGTGCTGATATCATAGGCGCGGGAGGCGAAGCTTTCACCGTCACGTCGGGCGCGACCGGTAAGGTCCATCCAGGAGGTTGGGCGGAAGGTCAAGCGGCCGACCCAGTCAGAGGCGCGATTTACAAGGCCGCTATTGGGATAGAAGGGTCCACCATCTTCCTGAACGCGGAAGGACCGTCCAACCAGGGCCTCAAGCTGCCGATCCTCTGGCAGAAACCAGGCGCCACGCAGCGCCATATCCGCGCGCGTGCCACCTTCCTGCCGATCTCGACCGGTGAAGCGATTGAGCGAAAACAGATTGGCGTCTGTGAAGTCAAAGACAATGCTGTCTTCATTCGGGATGCGATACTGGCTGCCGGTCATGGGGCCGGTCACCAATTGGATGCGCGGTTCGACCACCTGGCTGCCCCAACCGCCGCCATCGCGCAGGAAGGGCATGCGCCAATCGAGTGCCGCGCGAATATTGGCCGCCGCGCTTTGGCCATTGGGGCTGCCGGCCGCGTAATTGGGCGCCAGATTGATATCGTCGAAATCATAGGCGGCCAGATCGCTTTGTGCGCGGAGCGTCCAGATCGCACCCAGATCATCCATCCGCGGTAGGGCATAGCCGATGCGCGATGAAGCCCGGCGTGTGCTTGTGCCGGAACCGCGAAATACGGCGAAATTCCAGGTGTCCAAAGTGAAGCGCCCGCCGAGTGAGTCTTCTGGAGATTCCCAATCGGCATAGATATTGGGCAGCACCAACGGAATGCTGCTGATATCATCGGTCGAACGCAGGCCCTGATAGGCACGGCCATCAAACCGAGCAAAACTTTCTGAACCCCGAAATCCTTCGGTGAAAACGGTTGTCGGCAGAACGCGCTGCGCGCCATAGCGATAGATGCGGAGATATTGTTCGGAACTGGCGCGATTCACATCGAACCCCGCGCGCCAGGTTTCATCAAGCGAAAAACGACCCTTGGCGAAGATATGCCCCGCAAAGCCTTCTTCTGTGCCGTCCCGCCCATCCAGATAGCCAATGGAGCTAAGAGCCTCCATCTCGCCGCTATTGAACCGGCGCCGATAATCCAGGCCAAGATTGGGCGCGACACGCGTTGAAGTAGTGGGGCGCAGCACCAATTCCTGACTCTCATCAATCGCCCAGTAATAGGGCGTTTCAATGAAACCACCGAGATATTTGGTGATGCCGAAGCTTGGGCTCAGAAACCCGGATTGTCGCGCAGCAGACCCATCGGGATGGTGGAAATAGGGCAGCCACATCACCGGCACACCCGCCATATCCAGGGAGGCGCCGCGATAGCGCACTTGCTGTTCGTTGCGATCCAGGGTTGCCGTGCGCGCGCGCAATTGCCAAAGGGGCGGCGCGAGCGGGTCATCCTTGCAGGGGTCACAGACCGAATAGACAACGCGGGAGAGATCAAAAATCGAGCCATCTGTCCGCCGCGCGCCCGTGGCGGCGATCCGGCCATTTTGCAGCAGATACCCACGCAGCCCTTCCAGCACGCCATCGCGCATCTGGTTGTACAGCTCAGCGCTTTCCGCGAACATCACCTGGCCATCTGCCTCGATCAGTTGCACATTGCCGCGCGCGGTCGCCACACCCGAATTACGATTATAGGTCAGTTCATCTGCACGCAGTACGCGCCCACCCTGGAAGGCTTCCACCTTCCCCCGCGCCACCACCAAAGCCGCGTTTTGATCATATTGGACTTCATCGGCCGTAAAAGTGACGGGCGCATTTTGCGTTGTACCTGCGGGCGTCGCTGGTGTTGCGGGCGCTGCGGCAGGCTGTTGGGTCGGCAGGATTGGCGCAATACTTCGCGTGGCGGCCATCGGCGGCATCATCGGCGCCTGCGCAAGCGTGGCCATTGGTGCCGAGGCCAGCAGCACAACCAGAAAATTTCTCCCGGCCCGGCGCAACATTCTAACCATCCTCAAGATGCAGCAGCAGCGCCGCTGCCAGCAAAAATCCGGCGCCCGCCGGCGCCCAGGCGGCCAATACCACAGGAAGCGTGCCCGCTTCACCGAATTCGCCAGTGATCTTGTCCAGCACGAAAAGCGCAAAGCCGGCGCTGATCCCACCCGCGATCATGCGCGCCACACCGCCACGCCGGGCAGAGCGCATGGAAAACCCCGCCGCCAATAGTGCCATGGCAATGGCGAGCAAGGGCAAGGCCAGCAGAGATTGAAAGTGCAGCCGGTGGCGGATGGCGGAAAACCCCGCATCTTCAAGGATTTTGATGAATTCAGGCAGCGCCCAAAGGCTGAGCGTATCCGGGGTGGCGAAGGAATTTTCAATCCGCTCCGGCGTTAATTCGGTTGAAAAATCAAGGCTTTGCGGCGCACCGGCCACCCGTTCTGCCCCGAACACCACGGCGCCTTCGAAGCGCCAGCGGCCGGGTTGCAGCAGGGCTGACGCAGCTTCGATCCGCGCCAAGGGCCGATCATCAGCAGAAAGCCGCCAGATCGTCACCTCGGCAAGGCGCAGCGCCTCGCCGGAGCGTAATTCCCGCGTGGCCATGGGCCGGCCCGAAATAATGGCAACGCCCTGGGGTTGCAGCCCCTCATCGGCTTGGCGCAGCCAAAGCCTGCCCCCTGCCAGTGCCGTGATGCCGCCCACATTACGTAAATAAAGTTGATCCAGCCGCTCAGCACGCGCCAGCATGGCGGAGGATAGCGGCGAAATTGCCGTGCTGGCGCCAAGCCCGAGCAGCAACGCGACCAGCACCGGGCCGGCCAGAAAGCCCCAGGCCGAAATCCCTGCCGCGCGCGCCACCACCAATTCGGAAAACCGCGTCAGCCGCCAGAAGGCGATGATGCCACCAAGAAGCACCGCAAAGGGCAGGATCTGCATGGCCACATAGGGCACGCGAAGTGCGGCGATTTGGAACACCAGGGCGAAATTCGCCTCTGGTCGCGTGGCAGCGCGGCGCAGCAATTCGATTAGGTCAAACAGCGCGACCAGCGCCGACAGCGAAAGCACCATCAGCAGCGCCATGGCGGCAAAGCGCCGCGCGACGTAGGTCATCAGCGTAATGGGCAGCGTCATGGCAGTGCCTCACGCGGCGGGGCCCTGCGCGGCAGACCTGGCGCGCCGCCCAGCCACCAGGCGGAAATCACGCCGGGCAGAATGGCATGCAGCCAGATCAGCCAGATCAGCCCATCGCGCCGGGCTGCTGCATTGCCGAGGGTGAGACCAAGCGCCAGCAGTGCCACCATGATGCCGATGCCAAGCACAACGCCTATACCCCCGCCATGGCGCCGGAATTGCCCAGTCAGCGCCACCGCCAGCCCTACCAGCGCGAAGGAAAGCGCGGTCAGCGGGCTTGCCATGCGCTGATGCGCTTCAGAGCGAAAACGCCTGACATCGCGCGGGCGCAGTTCCTCCGAGGGATCGGGGTATAGTAATTCAGAGATGGAGCGTTCGCGGCTGTCGCGGCTGCGGGTTTCATTGTTACGCGCCACGCGGGCCAGATCAACGCTGTTTTCGGAAAAGCTCAGCACGGTCAGCCGCGGCGGCGCGCCTGATGCGCCTTTTTCCACTTGCTGACGCACACCATCATAAAGCGTCACGCGCGGACCATCTGCCCCCTGACCGATGCGCCCGGATTGCGCCAGGATGGTCACCGCGCCGCCGGCCTCACGCTGGTCATGCACCAGAATGCCGCGCAGCGTGCCATCGGTGTCGCGCTTGCGGGCATAGACGGTCAGATCATTGCCGAGGGTGGAGAAAACCCCTTCCTGCAACAGCACGCCCACCAATTGATTGCGGATTTCAAATTGCCATTGCCGAAAGGCGGTGTGGCTGAGCGGTACCAGCCAGAAATTCAGGAAGGCCATCACCGCCACGACCAGCAGCCCCAGCGCCAAGGCAGGGCGCGCGATTTGCCAATTGGAAAGCCCCGCCGCGCGCATCACTACCAATTCGCGGTCTCCCGCTAGGCGCAAATGCACGAACAGCATCACGATGAAGGTCGTGATCGGTAGGATGACCGAAAAGAAGGATGGCAACAAAAGGCTGGTCAATTCGAAAAACACTGCGAGCGAAAGTCCGCGATCCAGCACCAATTCGATGAAGCGTAAGGATTGCGTCAGCCAGACAAGCGCCGCCAGCCCCACCGTTACGGCAAGCAGGGCCAACGCAAGCTGGCGGAACAAATAACGGTCGAGCAGGGTCATCGGTCTGGCAAGCCTAGCCGCTTGGCGCTAATGCCGAAAGCGGCACGGGCTTCAGGGCAGCACCTTGCCCGGATTCATAAGGCCCTTGGGGTCCAGCGCGGCCTTAATTTGCCGCATGACCGCAAGCTCCGCCCCTCCGCGCCATTCTTCCATCATATCGGTCTTGAGCTGCCCGATGCCGTGTTCCGCGCTGAAAGACCCGTCCAATTCCCGCACCACTTCATTCACGCAATTCATGATGTCGTGGCTGCGCGCCAGGAAGGCGGTGGGGTCCGCGCCTTCCGGCTGCACCAGATTCACATGAATATTGCCATCGCCCATATGGCCGAAGGGCATGGGGCGAATGCCCGGCATCAGCTTGCGGCAGGCTTCCGATGCACGTTCGATCAATTCCGGCACGCGGGAGACAGGGACCGAGACATCATTCTTGACCGAAGCGCCAGCCTTGCGCTGCGCTTCCGTATGTTCTTCGCGAATGCGCCAAAGTGCCGCGCGCTGCGCTTCGCTTTCCGCCAGCACGGCATCCAGCACTTCGCCTGATTCCATCGCCGGTGCCAGCACAAGTTCCGCCAAGCCCCGCAAATCCGCATCTGGCCTGGTGGAGGCCAAATCAATCAGCGCGTAATGCTGGGCGCGTTCAGCCAGCGGCAAAGTGACGCCGGGGATCAGTTGCACCGTCAGGTCCACGCCATCGCCCGACATGTATTCAAAAGCGCGGATCGCACTTTCGTCATTGTCGCGAAAGCGGCGAAACAGGCCAAGGGCTGCTGCGGCATCGCGCATAGCGGCGAAAATCACCTCATTGGCGCGGGGGCGGGCGAAAAGCTTCAGGACAGCGGCGGTGATGATACCAAGCGTGCCCTCGGCGCCCACAAAAACATGGCGTAGCGCATAGCCGGTATTGTCTTTGCGCAGGCGCCGGAGGCCATGCCAGATGCTGCCATCGGGCAGCACCACTTCCAGCCCCAGCATCAATTCGCGGGCATTGCCGTAGCGCACGGTATTGTTGCCGCCGGCATTGGTGGAAAGTACGCCGCCGATCATGGCCGTGCCTTCGCCACCGAAGCTGAGCGGGAAAAGGCAGCCCGCAGCGGCAGCCGCTTCCTGCGCGGTTTTCACCACAACACCCGCTTCGGCTGTCATTGTCATATCCACCGGATCAAGATCGCGGATGCGGTTCATGCGCGCCAGTGAGACAATCACGGCCCGGCCCGAAGCATCCGGCGTGGCGCCACCGACCATGGAGGTATTGCCCCCCTGCGGCACAAGGGCGATGCCGGCGGCTGCGCAAAGCCTGACCGCTTCGGCCAATTCGGCGGTATTGGCGGGGCGGAGCAGCGCCAGCGCCCGGCCCTGATAGAGGCTCCGCCAATCGGCCAGCGCGGGGGCCAGATCAGACGGTTCAGTCAGCAGCCCAGCGGGGCCAAGCAGGCTGGCAAGGGCGGGGGGAAGGGAGGAAGATTTGGCCATGGGCTGTTCAAACCCCCAAGCGAAGCGCGGTCAAGGACCCGGAGCATTTTCAAGCCAAGCGCCCCGCTTGGCGACTCGGAAAATGCGACCAAACACAAGCTACTCCACCTTGATCTCGGCGGCTGTGATCAGCGCCTGCCAGCGGGTGATCTCGGTCGCGTTGAAGCGGGCCAATTCCGCCGCATCCCCGGGCATGGGCTCAAAACCGAGGGTGGAGAGGCGTTCCACCACCGCGCGGTCACTCAATGCCCGCGCAAGGGCGGCTTCCATGCCGCGAAGAGCCTCGGCCGGGGTATTGGCGGGGGCGTAAACCCCCATCCAGGCAGCGACATCAAACCCGGCCAGCCCGGCTTCCTGAAGCGTCGGCAGGTTTGGCAGCAGGGCGCTGCGCTGCGCGCCCGTCAGCGCCAAGGGCCGCAACTCATTGCCGCGCGCCAGCGGAATGCCGATGGTGAGGTCCACAATGGCGAAGGAAATCCGCCCCGCCACCAGATCCGTCATGGTATTGGAGGAGGAGCGGTAGGGCACGTCCAGCACTTCGGCCCCGATCTGGCGCACAAAATTTTTGCCGGCGGCGAGATAGACCGCCGACCAATGACCGAAGGTGAACTTGCCCGGTTCCGCGCGCAGCAGGCTGATCAGCTCCGCGATATTCTGCGCTTTCACGGACGGATGTACCGCGAGCATCAGCGGGAAGATGCCAATGCGCCCAACCGGGACGAAATCCCGCAACGGATCATAGGGCAGGCTGCGATAAAGCGCCGGGTTGATCGCTTGGGTGGTGCCGGTGGTGAAAAAGAAGCTGTAGCCATCGGGCCTGGCGCGCGCGGCTGCCACTGCGCCGATATTGCCATTGGCGCCACCGCGATTTTCGATCACCACCGCCTGGCCCAGGCTGCGCCCGAGGTGATCGGCCATGATGCGCGCCACGCCATCTGTGCCGCCGCCGGCGGCAAAGGGGACGATGGCGGTGATGGGCCGCTCGGGCCAGGCGGCTAGGGTTGGGTGTGTAGTGAGCGCCATGACGGCGCCAATGATCCAGCCAAGAAGGCGCATTTTCCTCTCCTGTCCTGCGCAGTTGGTCCGCGCTTCGGACATATGAAGATACACTGTGCCGATGCGCGGCCGAGGTCCAGCCCCTTTGCGATGCTTGACAGGGTTTCGCCGCGTGCCAAGGCTTTTGCCCGATAAGCAAGGATACAACATCGTGACCGCTGCGCTGGATGGGCTGATTGTTCTGGATCTCACGAATTTTCTCTCTGGCCCCTATTGCACCATGCTGCTGGGTGATTTGGGCGCCGATGTCATCAAGGTGGAACGCCCCGATGGTGGAGATGATGCGCGGCGCATGCCGCCCTTTGTGGATGGCCGCAGCCAGCCCTTTGCGGTCTGGAACCGCAACAAGCGCAGCATTACCGCGGATTTGAAACAGCCCGAGGATGTTGAGCTTGTCCGCCAATTGGCGCTCCGCGCCGATGTGCTGGTCGAAAATTTCCGCCCCGTCACTTTGGCCAGGCTGGGTTTGGGGTGGGAGGCGCTGAGTGCCGCCAATCCGCGCCTGATCTGGTGCGCGATTTCAGGTTTTGGCCAGACGGGGCCTTGGGCGGATCATGGGGGCCTTGATATGATGGCGCAGGGTATGTCGGGCCTCATGGCCGGCAATGGCCCGCCGGATGGCGAGCCGTACCGGCTGCCGATCGCGATTACCGATGTCACGGCGGGGATGTTTTCGGCGCTGTCGGTCATGGCCGCCTTGCAGGCGCGGGAGAAGACAGGGCAGGGCCAGCGCATTGATCAATCCCTGTTTGAAGCGGGGGTGGCGCTTGGCGTTTATGAAGCGGCGCATGTTTTCGCCCATGGCACGCGCCCTTCGCGGCTTGGGCAATTGCATCGCGGATCGGCGCCCTATCGCGTTTTTCAGACTGCCGATGGCTACATTACGCTGGGCGCATCGAAGGAGAAGTTCTGGCAGGCGCTATGCGGCATTATCGGCCGCCCGGAATTGGCAAGCGATCCGCGCTTTAAGACCAATGCGGATCGTGTGGCGAATAACGCAGCGCTGATCACGATTTTGCAGGATATTCTGGCAACGCGCGGCAGTGCCGAATGGCTGGCGGCACTTGGCAAGGCCGGCATCCCATCGGAGCCCGTGCTTTCTTATGATGAGGCGCTGACGCATCCGCAGGGGCAGGCCCGCGGCCTTGCGCAGGTTTTCGAAGACCCCGAACGCGGACCGATCCAGCATTTGGCATCACCACTCAGGCTTGAAGGCACGCCGGCACGCATCACCCGCCGCACGCCGGATTTGGGCGAGCATAATGCGGAAATCCGGGCATGGTTGGCGCAAAAAGCTTGACGCTGCCCGGGTGAAAATTGTCTGATTTGGGCGGGTTTTTCGTGCCGTGCCTTGCCGAGTGGTCGGCATTTCGACCGCCATCGGGCCCGTCCGGGAAGCCCGGAAAACGCGGCGGCGCTTACGCCGCCACAACAAAAGGGGCTCGCGTTATGCCGAATGGCACTGTGAAATGGTTCAATGCAACCAAAGGCTTTGGCTTCATCCTGCCCGATGATGGCGGCAAGGATGTCTTTGTGCATATCACCGCCGTACAGAAAGTTGGCCTGCAAGGGCTCAAGGAAAACCAGAAAGTCGCCTTTGATGTCGCGAGCGAACGCGGCAAGCCTGCGGCGATCAATTTGAGGGTTTTGTAGCGCGAGCCTTGACCACGCGGAACGCCGCAGCGGCGATGATGCCGTTCCTGTAGAGGAATGCGGTCAAAAGACTAAGACAATGGCGTGGTCTTGCCCTTAACCAATCCCGTGGCGGCGAAGCTCCGCGCCAAGTCGCCCGGTGATGAAGAAAAGGAACATGCGGAAATCCGCGATCAGCGACCATAGTGGGTGGCGAAAGGTGGCGGGGCGGTTCTTTTCAATGAAGAAATGCCCGACCCAGGCGGGGCCATAGCCACAGACCAACGCCACGAGTAACAGCCAGGAATTGCCTGAAATCAGCCCGAGCAAAAACAGCAAAAGCCCGGCACCCGTGCCGGCAAAATGCAAGGCGCGTGTCATGGGTTTGGCGTGTTCGTTCAGGTAATAAATCCAGAAATCAGCGAAAGTTTTGAAACCCTCGCTCACCGCGCCGCTGCCTTCGCCTCAAGCTCGGGCGGCACAAGGGCCGCTTCCAGGGCGTGGCGCAATGAACCGAGCTTGCGTTCATTTTCAACCTTCAGCCCGAACACATCCTTCACGTAAAACACGTCAATCGCGCGCACCCCATAGGTGGTGATATGGGCTGAGGCGATTTGCATGGCCTGGTCGCTCATTGCCGCGGTGACATCATGCAAAAGCCCAGGCCGGTCGCGGCCATTCACTTCGATCACGGTGTGCGTATTGGAAGCGTGATTATCGATCACCACACGCGGTGGCACGGTCACGGCGCGAAGCCTGGCTGGTTCGCGCTTCAGCTTGCGGATTTCATCCTTGAGGCGAAGCCGCCCGGAAAGAGACTGTTCCACCAGCACCGAAAGCCGCGCCAGACGATGCGGCGCATCCAAAGGCCCGCCCTGATAATCCTGAACCCAGAAAGTATCCAAGGCCATGCCATCGGTCATGGTATGGATGCGTGCATCCACAATGCTCGCCCCCGCCACTGCCAAGGCGCCCGCGATTTTGCTGAATAGCCCTGGATGGTCGGTGCAATAGACGGTCACTTCCGTCACCGCGCGATTTTCCAGGACGCGCGTATGTACCGTCAGCGGCGCCTTGTTTGCGCGCGCTTCCTGGATCATCGCCGCATGGCGCGCATGGCTTTCTGGATCGAAGGAAAGCCAATAGCCCGGGTAACCAAGGCCGAGGTAATGATCCACCTCCGCACGCGGATGCCCGACCAGTAATTTCGCCGCCGCATCCTTGGCGCGCGCCACGCGCACATCGCGTTCCGGCACGGAAAGCCCACCCGCAAGCACTTCCGCCACACGCCAATAAAGTTCGCGCAGCAGCGTCGCTTTCCAGCCATTCCAGACCTTGCCGCTGACCGCGCGCATATCGGCCACCGTCAGCACCAGCAGCAGCCGGAGCCGTTCCGGGCTTTGCACAATCTCGGCAATGTCCAAGATGGTCTTCGGGTCTTCAATGTCGCGGCGGAAGGCGGTATCGCTGATCAGTAAATGATGCAGCACCAGCCAAGAAACTGTCTCGGTCTCCTCAGGCGTCAGGCCAAGGGCGGGGCAGACATGCAGCGCCAATTCTGCGCCCAATTCGGAATGATCGCCGCCACGCCCCTTGGCGGCATCATGCAGCAGCATCGCCACAAATAGCGCGCGGCGGGATTGCACCTGGCCAATTAATTCACTGGCCACGGGCGCGATTTCAGTGAGCTCGCCGCGTTCCATCGCCCCCAGAACGCCGATCGCTTCGATGGTATGCTCATCCACCGTAAACACGTGATAGGTGTCGAATTGCATCAGCCCGACCACGCGCTGCCAATCAGGCAGAAGCGCTGCGATCAGCCCGGCCTCATTCAACATGCGCATCCAAATATGCGGGTCTTTGCCGGACAGGATATCAAGGAATTCCGCACTCGCCGCCGGGTCACCACGCAGCCGCGCCAAAAGGCGCGCATGACGAATAATGGCGCGGAAAGCGAGCGGGTGGATATCCAAGCCCCGATCACGCGCCAGCCGAAAGATGCGGAGCATCAGCACAGGTTCAACCGTGAAATCAAAGCCTGGTGCGGCGATGATCTTGCCATCGGCAAGGCCAAAGCCCGCTTCGGTGAGCGCCTTATCGGGTGCCGGCAGCACGGCAGGGCGGCCAAGTGCGGCGCGAATAATGGCCGGTTCCAGAATGCGGGTGAAGCGCGCCACATCCCGCACGGTCAGGAAAAAATGCTTCATGAAGCGCTCAACGCCATCCTGAAGCCCGCGCCGCGTATAGCCCATGCGGGCACCAACCACCGGCTGTAAGTCAAACGTCAGGCGTTCTTCCGCGCGGCCCGTGACGATGTGCAAGTGAAAGCGCACGGTCCACAGAAAATCCCAGGCGCGGCGAATGGCACGTGCCTCACTTGCTGTCAGCAGCCCGCCGCCTGGGCTATTGGGGCCGACCAATTCTGGCATGCGTTCCACATTGAAGGCATAGCGCGCCAGCCAATAAAGCGTTTGTAGATCGCGCAGCGCGCCGCGCCCTTCCTTCACATGGGGTTCCACCATGTAAGGGCTGTCGCCATAGCGCCGATGGCGCTTATGCTTTTCGGCAAGCTTCGCTTCAAGAAAGGGTTTTAGCCCGATACGCGTGCGCGCGGTGCGAAATGCCTCATCAAAGCGCGTGAAAATGGAAGGATCGCCCGCGACCAGCCGCGCATCCAACAGCGCGGTCATCACTGTGGCGTCGCGCTTGGCTTCCTGCAGGCATTCACTGCGCGATCTGGTGGCATGCCCGACCTTCAGCCCCATATCCCAGAGCAGATAGAGCATGAATTCAACGGCCTTCCTGCCCCGCGCGCCCATACTGCTATCGCTCAGGAAAAGCAGATCAATATCGGAAAATGGCGCCAGCACACCGCGGCCATAACCACCGGTCGCGACCAGGGCATGGGATTTCTCGCCGCTATCAGGCGGGTTCATCGCTTCGGTATAGCGGTGAATGCCGAACATCAGCGTGTCGGTCAGCGCCGCCAGCCAGCGCGCGGCGGCAAGTCCTGATAATTCACGCGCCTCAAAAGTTTGCTGCACACGGCCCTGGATGCGCCCCAAATGCCGGCGCAGCAGCGCCAAGGCCACGTCGCGCGGTATCGGTTCACCCGCCGGCAGCAATTCCGCCAGCAGATCGGCCAGCAGCAAAGGCTGTTCCGCCGCGACGCCATGGCCATTCGGTCCGCGGCGCGGCGGAGGCTCGGTAAGGACAGGGGCGGTTTGGGGTAGTCTCATTACTGTCACACTAACTTGTCCGGCGCCGCTGCGACAGTCTCCAAAAGCGATTTAACGCGGTAGAGAAACTCCTGCGCTTCTCGCGGACTGAGTGTATCGGGATCCATCTGTGCAAGCGCTTCCAGCGCCGGATGGGATGGCGGCGCGGCGGGGCCTGGCCGCGCGAAAAGCGGCAATTCCTCAGACATGGGGTCAAGCCCCTTGGCGCGGGCTTCAAGGGAACCAAGCACAGCCTCTGCACGGCGCAACACGTCACGCGGCACGCCGGCAAGCTTCGCCACATGCAGACCCCAGGATTTTTCGGCGGCGCCGGGGCCGACGCTATGGCGGAAAATCACCTGCCCGCGCCATTCGCGCACCTGCATGGTGGCCAGTGCCAGTTCCGGCAATTTGGCGGCGAGCGACGTCAATTCATGGAAATGCGTGGCGAAGATGGTGCGGCAGCGTATCCGGTCATGCAAAGCTTCCAGCACCGACCAGGCGATGGCCAGCCCATCCCAGGTGGCGGTGCCGCGCCCTACCTCATCCAAGACCACCAGGGATTGCGCGCTGGCCAGGTTCAATATCGCCGCTGTTTCGGCCATTTCGACCATGAAGGTGGAACGCCCGCCGGCAATGTCATCCGCCGCGCCAACGCGGGAGAAAAGCCGATCCACCAGTCCAAGCCGCGCTGCTTCGGCGGGCAGGAAAAGCCCCGCCTGCGCCAAAATCACAAATAGCGCGTTTTGCCGTAAATACGTGGATTTACCGGCCATATTGGGGCCGGTGAGCAAACAAAGTCGCTGCCCCGCTGACAGATCGCAATCATTGGGTACAAAGGCCGGGCCACGAGCGCGGGCAAGGGCGGCTTCCACCACCGGATGCCGACCGGCCTTGATGGCGAAATCTGGCCTTTCGGTCATTTCTGGCCGGCACCAGCCGCCACCCGCGGCCAATTCCGCGGCTGCCGCATGCACATCCAATTCCGCCATGGCGGAAGCTGCCGCTGCGATGCCGGGCGCCGCATTCAGGCAAAGCCGGCGCAGATGCTGCGCAACCATGCGTTCCCGCCGCGCTGCCTGGTCCCCGGCTTCCGCCACCTTGCGGTCCAATTCGGCCAATGCGGCGCAGGTGAAGCGCATGGCATTCGACATGGTTTGGCGATGAATGGGACACATGGGGCCTTCAGGGATGGCGCCGCGCAGTAATTTCTCGCCGGCTGCCAAGGGCATTTCCGCGAGAAAGCCGAATTGCTGGTGATGACGAATGCGCAAAGCCGCCACGCCCCAGGCCTGCGCCAAATCCAATTGCAAAGCGGCGATGGCATCGCGCCCACCATCACGCAGCCGCCTCAGCGCATCCAATTCGCCGTCATAGCCTGCGGCAATCAGCCCGCCATCTTCCAGCCGCGCGGGCAGGGTTTCCGCCAAGGCGCGCTGCAATTCCGCCTGCGGTGAGGCTTCCGGCACCAGCGCGCCGCGCGCTGCTTCAATCAACGCGGGTTGCAGGCCGCCGGCGGCATCAAGCGCTGCGGCCATTGCTTCGGCCCGCGCCAGCCCATCGCGAATGGCGGCCAGATCACGCGGCGCAAACCGATCGAGCGATAGCCGCGCCAAGGCCCGCGCCATATCGGGCGAGCCCTTCAACGCTGCCCTTAACGCCGCCCGTTCGGAAGCTGCGGCGAGCATCCATCCCACCGCCTCATGCCGCGCCAGAATGGGGGCGGCTTCGGCAAGTGGCGAGGCAAGGCGTTCGGCCAATTCCCGTGCTCCGGCGGCGGTCACGGTGCGGTCCACGGCGGCGAGCAGGGAATGGCGTGCCTCCCCCCTTTCGCTTTTCAGGATTTCCAAGGATCGGCGTGTGGCGGCATCCATCTGCAACAAACCGCGCCCACCCATGGGGCTGGGCGGCGCCAGGCGCGGCAGGGCGCCCGCTTGGGTTGCCCGCACATAATCAACCGCCATGGCGGCGGCGGCGAGTTCTTCCGCGCTGAAACTGCCAAACCCATCCAGGGTTGAAACATCAAAAGCCTCGGCGAGGCGTCGCGCCGCATCGCGTGGTGGGTCAGCCGGCGTGATGCGCGCTGCCACTTCGCCTTCAAAAACCCCTTCCGGGGCCAGGATTTCGGCCGGTTCCAGCCGCGCAAGCAAGGCCTGGACTTCCCCGCGCGGCAGCGTTTCCGTACCGAAGGCGCCGGTCGAGACATCAAGCCAGGCGGCGCCGATCCGATCTTCCAGGGGCGCGAGGGCCAAAAGCCAGGCGGGGCGTGCGGCTTCCAGCAGGGTTTCTTCCGTGACCGTGCCAGCCGTCACCAGCCGCGTGATGTCGCGCCGGATGGTCGGCGCCTTGCGCGCCTTGGCCTGTTCTGGCGTTTCCATCTGATCGCAAATGGCCACCCGAAAACCCTGGCGGATCAGCCGCGCAAGATAGCTTTCATGCGCATGGGCCGGCACGCCACACATGGCGATTTTCTGGCCGCGATGCTCACCCCTGAAAGATAGCGCGATATTCAAGGCCGCGGCGGCGGCTTCGGCATCGGCGAAAAACAACTCATAGAAATCGCCCATGCGGAAAAACACCAGCGCATCCGGATGCGCGGCTTTGGCGGTGAACCATTGGGCCATGGCCGGCGTGGCGCCGCTGGCATCGGGAATCGGGCCTAAGGGGGCTTGGGCGAGGGGCATGCTTGCACAAGATACAGGCGGGGCGCGCCCAAGCCAAACCTTGGGCTGGCGCATTGGCGCTGAAGGTTCCAAACTCCCCGCAATAAGAACCAACCAGGGAGGAGGTTCCCATGACAGCTTCCGGTATTGGCCGCAGATCCATTCTGGCGATGGGGGCGGCGACGGCACTACCCGCGCCATCACTCGCGCAGGATATGCGTGCGCAGACGCTCCGCTTCGTGCCGCAGGCCAATCTGAGCGTGCTGGACCCGGTTTTCACCACCGCAACCGTGACCGCCAATCACGGCTGGCATGTCTTTGACACGCTTTTTGGCGTGGATGCGGAATTGAAGCCAAGGCCGCAAATGGCCGAAGGCGCTGAGGCCCTGGATGATGGCAAGCGCTGGCGCATTACGCTGCGCACCGGTTTGCGTTTCCATGATGGGGAGCCCGTGCGCGCCCGCGATTGCATCGCAAGCCTGAAGCGCTGGTGCGCGCGTGAGCCCTTCGGCCAATTGCTGTTGCGCCAAGTGGATGAATGGCGCGCGGTGGATGACCGCACCATCGAAATCCGCCTGAAGCGCGCCTTCCCGCTTTTGCTGGATGCGCTGGCCAAGCCGGATGCCGCCGTGCCCTTCATCATGCCCGAACGCCTGGCCGAGACCGATCCCAATCGCGGTGTCACGGAGATGATCGGCTCTGGCCCTTATCGCTTCATCGCCGGCGAATATAATTCCGGCAGCCGCGTGGTTTATGAGAAATTTGATGGGTACCAGCCGCGCCAGGAAGCGCCTTCATGGACATCGGGCGGGAAGGTTGCGCATTTCCGGCGCATTGAATGGCACATCCTGCCAGACCCCGCGACCGCCGCCGCTGCCTTGCAGAATGGCGAGGTTGATTGGTGGGAAAGGCCGCATCCGGATTTGCAGCCGCTTTTGGCGCGTGCGCGTGATGTGCGGCGCGAAGTGTCTGATACCGCCGGGCGCCTTGCCGTGCTGCGCATGAATAACCTGCACCCACCCTTTGATGATGTGCGCATCCGCCGCGCTGTCCGGCTTTCG
>JBILPX010000223.1:0-5630 GCA_044373565.1 Roseomonas sp. | reverse complement strand
GCATCAAGATGGATTTGTGTGCGCGACCCAAGGAAGGAGATATCGGAAATCCGCCCTTGCAGCGCATTGAGCGCCGTATCGCTTTGCGGCGCCAGGACCATTGCCTCTGGCCGCACCGCGACGGCCACGGATGAACCTGGCATGAAGGAAGCGGGCGCGCGCAAGACGCCAAAGGCGGTTTGGACTTCAATCATGCCATCGCTGCCGCTGAGCACCTTGCCCGATAGCTTGGTGGATTGGCCGACGAAATCCAGCACGTAAAGGCTGGCGGGCGCGTGATAAAGCGTGACAGGGTCAGTCAATTGTTCAATCTGGCCGGCATTCATCACCGCAACCCGGTCGGACACCACCAGGGCTTCTTCCTGATCATGCGTCACGAAAATCGCGGTAATACCGACTTCGCGCAGCAATTGCTTCAATTCAACCTGCATGGTTTCACGCAGTTTCCGATCGAGCGCGGAGAAAGGTTCATCCAGCAACAATAGGCTTGGGCGCACCACAAGCGCGCGCGCCACCGCCACGCGCTGCTGCTGCCCGCCGGAAAGTGCGGTGACGGGTTTGTCCCCATGCACTTCCATGCGCACTAGCGCCAAGGCTTCCGCCACGCGCGGCCCGGCTTCGGCCTTCGAAATGCCGCGGGCGCGCAGCCCAAAGGCGATGTTCTCCGCAACCGTCAGATGCGGAAACAGCGCGTAGTTCTGGAAAACCACGCCCACATTGCGCTGATGCGCGGCCAGTGCCGTGATATCGCGCCCGCCTACCGTGATTTGTCCGCGATCAGGGTGCAGCAAGCCGGCAATGCAGCGCAACAGCGTTGTCTTGCCACAACCGGAAGGGCCAAGAAGTGAAACGAATTCGCCCTGCGCCACGGAAAGGCTCAGGTCACGTAGCACTGTAGCGGCGCCGAAACGCTTATCGGCGCCGCTTACCACCAAATAGTCGGATTGCATGGTGTTTCTGATTTACCGAGCGGCGATTTCGCGTTCGAAGCGTTCAATCCAGCGGTTGCGATTATCCGCGAAATATTCCCAATCCAACACCACCAGCGGCGGCAGGTTCAATTCGCTTGGCATCACGGTTTTGGTATTGGTGGGCTTGCTGAAGAAGGTGCGCCCGATTAGCGCCTGGGTTTCCGGGTTCAGCAATTCATCAATGAACTTCATACCGAGTTCCGGATTAGGCCCGCCCTTCACCAGCGCCACGCCCGCCGGCATCGCAACCGTGCCCTCCTTCGGGTAGGCCAAGTCAACCGGGGCGCGTTGGCTTTTGCGGAACAGCGTTGTGCGGCTATCGGGAGAGAGAAAAAGATCCACCTCTCCACTTTCATGGAGCTGCTGCGCCTGGGGCGGATTTGTGGTGATTTGCAGGATATTCGGCCGTAATTCGCTCAGCTTGCCGAATCCTTCATCAGCAAGCTTCAGGCATTCACTGAGCGGCTTGCCGGTAGCAAGCTGAGTTGCCGCCAAAAGAGGCACAACTGCCTGCGTAATGCGCATGGAAATGACGATGATCTTGTCGCGGTATTTCCGATCCCAGCAATCGGCATAGCTGGTGGGGACGGTACGGACATTGCGCGTATTGTAGGAGATGGAGGCCGCCGGAAAGCACCAATTCGTCCACATGGCATCGCGCGGGCGCGCTTCTGGCTGCACATCGGCCAGGTTCGGGATGTCGGTGCCCTTCAGGGTGGTAATCAGCCCTTCACGCTCCGCCAGGATCAGCACCGGGTCATCCATCATGGTGACCGTCATGGTGGGGCGTGCGCGGTTGGAGCGCATTTTCTCAAGATTGATCAGGCTATTCGTGCCTTCAAACAGGATCTTGAAGCCGTGCTTGCGTTCAATGGCCGGAAACAGAATATCCGTGAGCCCCGGAGAAGCCGGACCGCCCACAAAGATTTCGCGGGGTTGTGCGCGCACGACGGCGGGGGCGGCCAGCAGCCCGACCGCAGATTGCAGTAATAGGCGACGAGGGGGGGCAAAGGTCATCAAGCGGCTCCATTTTCAAGGGGCAACATGAAGATGCCCTGTTCGATGGGGAGCAATAACCGTGCCGAGGTCTGAGCACGCCAAATGGCAAATGCTCAGTAAAGCCATGGATGCGCGCGGCTTAGCCGCCCACCAATTTCGCCACCATATAGGCAACACCGGCGGCCAGCCCGCCAATCAACAGCGTCTGCGCCGCACCGCGCCCCGCAGGCAGGCCGGTCGCTTTCGCTTTCAGCCAGCCAAAGCCGGCAAGCGCTGCGCCGGTAATGCAGGCGGAAATCACCAAAGCCTGCTGCGTGCTGTCCAGCAACATATAGGGTGACAACGGCAATAGCCCGCCCACCACGTAAGCACCGCCAATCGTGATGGCTGAACGCGCCGCGCGATCGGGCTGCGGCTCCTTCAGATCCAATTCAAAGCGCATCATGAAATCCACCCAGCGCCGCTTATCGGCGCAGATGCTATCCACCGCCATGCGTAGCGCATCGCCGCGCACGCCATAACGGTGCAAAATCGCAGCTACTTCCCAGCGTTCGCGATCCGGGTAGATTTCGGTTTCTTCTTCTTCGCGCCGGCGTTCGGCGGTGAAATGCTCGGCCTCCGTGCGCGCAGCCAGATACCCGCCAAGCCCCATCGCGATACAACCGGCCGCTATTTCCGCAAGACCCGCCGTGACAATCAACGGATTTGCTGCGACCGCACCTGACAAGGCCGCTGCCAGCGCAAAGGGTACGGTCAGGCCATCGGCAGTACCGATCACCAGATCACGCACCACCTCATTCTGCGTGAAATGGCGTTCCTCATGCGGCGGACCTGGCGGCATGGGCCAAAGCCCGTCGCGGCTCGGCACTTCTGATTCGGGGGGCTGCGTGCTCATCTCAGAAAGCGCTTTAGCCCAGAAACGATAGGTTTAGCGAGGGGAAGTATGCGCTGCCTCCTCTGGTCCTGTCAGGCCGGCCAAAGCTTCCTCCTCCGCGCTCAGATGCAAGGCGAGCAAAGCTTCCAGCGCGAATAGGGTTCGCCTAAGCGCCGGCGCCATTTCTGCGAAGCCCCCCGGCGCTTCAGCCAAAGGAAGCAGGCTGGAAAACCGATCCGCCAGCCCCTCGATTTCAGTATGCATCCGTAGCAACACGCCAAGCGGGTCCTGCCCACCAAGCCGCGCGGCGGCTTCGGGGTAAAGCGCGCTTTCCTCAGCGGCCTGATGCGGCAGCAATTCATCACGAAGCCGCCGTTCAAGCGCGCGCAATTCGGCAAGCTGCGCCGGGCCTTCATGCAGCGTCTCACCCGCGCCGCGCAAAGCCTCGGCCAGGTCGCGCAGCCCGGCATGTTCGGCGACGCGGTCCGAAAGCCCTGCCTGACCCGAAAGCCGCGCCACGGCGCCATCATCGCCGGGCAGCAGGGCGCGGAGTGCATACAGGATGGCGGCGACATCAATCGCTTCCTGCAACAGCGCGCCGGCGAGGGGGCTCAGCCAGCCCAAAGCCGCCGCGACCATGGCAATCAGCGATAGCCCCATGCCCAGCAGAATGGCTTGCAGCGCAATGCGGCGCGCCCGGCGCGCAATGGCAATCGCTTCCGGCACACGGTCCAGCCGATCTGCGAGCAGCACAACATCGCCGGCTTCAGCCGCCGCTGCTGTGCCATGCGCGCCCATGGCAATGCCGACATCAGCGGCCGCCAGCACCGGCGCGTCATTGACGCCGTCGCCCACCATCGCGACCGGCCCATTGGCGGCCTCGGCCCGAAGCGCAATCAGCTTTCCTTCCGGGTCGCGGTCCGCCAGCATCGCATCCAAACGCAATGCAGCAGCGATGGGCGTGGCGGCGGCAGCGCGATCCCCCGTCACCATCAAAATGCGCGCAATGCCAAGCTGGCGCAGCGCGCGTACGGCGCGGGGCGCTTCTTCGCGCAGCCCATCCGCCATGATGAAGGCTGCCGCCGCGCGCCCTTCCACAGCCAACCAGCCGACCGAACCGGCGGCACTCACCAAGGCTGCGGCGAAAAGCCCGTTTTCGGGGCCCATGCCTCGGCCAATCAAAAAGCCCTCACTGCCGAGCGTCAGCACCTTGCCCTCCACCAGGCCGGAAAGCCCGCCGCCTGGGGTTTCCTTAACGCTTTCGGGAATGGGCAGGTCAAAGCCGCGCGCGCGGGCTGCCGCCACCAAAGCTACCGAAACCGGGTGGGTGGAAGCCTGCGCGAGCGCAGCGGCCAGCCGCAGCGCCGCATCGCGGCCAAGTGCGGGATCAGCCTCAATCCCCGCAAGCTTTGGCCGGCCTGGCGTCAGCGTACCGGTCTTGTCGAAAATCACGGTGCGGATGCGGGCAAGCCGTTCCAAAGCCGCGCCGCCCTTCACCACAATGCCGCGCCGCGCCGCACGGCCAATGCCGGCGATCAGCGCAATGGGGGCGGCCAGAATAAGCGGGCAGGGGGTGGCCACCACCAGCACCGCCAGCGCGCGGCGTGGGTCGCCGGAAATCAACCAGGCCGCGCCGGCTAGGCAGCAGGTCAGGATGATGAAGGCAATGGCCCATTGATCCGCAAGCCTCACCAGTGGCGCACGGGATTGCGACGCGGCTTGGGTCAGGCGGATGATGGCGGCATAGGTGCTGCCCGACGCCCCGGCGCTGGCGCGCATCCGAAAGGCGCCGCCGGCATTGACAGCACCGCTGCGAAGCCGCGCCCCCTGGTTCAGCGAAACGGGCAGCGGTTCGCCGGTCAGCATGCTTTCATCAAGCGTCGCGCCGGCATCTTCCAACGTGCCATCGGCGGGCACGGTTTCTCCGGGGCGGACCAGTAGCAGATCATCGGGCGCGATGGCATCCAGCGTGATTTCAGTGATTTCGCCATTGCTGATGCGCGCCGCACCGCGCGGGGCGCGGGCCAGAAGTTCGGTTAGCGCCCCTTTCGCGCGGCCATCGGCCCAGGCTTCCAAAGCCTCCCCACCTGCAACCATCAGCGCGATCACCGCGGCGGCAGCGGCTTCATCCAGCGCCAGCGCGCCGAGGATGGAGAAAAGCGCAATGACATCCACGCCAAGCCGCCCACCCAAAAGGGAGCGGACCACCCCAATCGCCACATGCAGCGCGACAGGCAGGGAAGCCGCTGCCCAGGCGATGGTGGCATAAGCGGGATGCCCCGAAATTTGCAGCACGATGCCGGCGGCGAGCCCAAACAACACCCAAGCCAGCATCAGCCGCGCGGTGTTCATGGCGTGGCGCGCGGGGGGCTATTCACGCATGGGCCCCAATTCGGCGTCTCGGTGTACATAAGCAGATAGCAAAAGGCCGAAGCCGATCATCACTGTCAGCATGGCCGAACCGCCATGGCTGATGAGTGGCAGCGGCACGCCGCCCACCGGAATGGCGCCGGTGACCATGGCGACATTGACAAAGACATACAGGAAGAAATTAGTGCCAAGTCCAATCGCAAGTAGCCGGCCGAATTGATGGCGCGACCGGAAGGCGACGATGTAGCAGAACACAATCACTGCCAGCAGCATGAACAAGGTGGCGATGGCGCCGGTGAAGCCGAATTCCTCGGCGATCAGGGTGAAAATGAAATCTGTTTGTTTTTCGGGCAGGAAGTTCAAATGCCCCTGCGTGCCTTGCAGGAAGCCCTTGGGCCACATGCCCCCCGACCCCA
>JBILPX010000131.1:0-8154 GCA_044373565.1 Roseomonas sp. | reverse complement strand
TGTCCGGCTTTCGGTTTTGCAGGAAGATTACATGCGCGCCTCACGCGGGGATGATCGCACGGATTGGGCGCTCTGCCGCAGCCTATGGCCGCGCCATACCCCGTATTATGAGGATTTGGGTGAGGCGATGATGCCGGGCGATCTGGACCGCGCCCGCGCCGCTTTGCGTGAAGCGGGCTATGCCAATCAGCGCGTTGTTGTGATCAATCCCACGGATTTTCCGGATATCGGGCCGCTTGGGCAGGTGACAGCCGATCGGCTGAAGCGGATCGGCATGAATATTGATTTGGCCGAGAGCGATTGGGGCACGGTGGTGCAGCGCCGCAGCAACCGCGAAACCGTGGATCGCGGTGGCTGGTCCATCCTGCATACCACCGGGGGCGCCACCGCCTGGGCCAATCCTGCCGTATCCTTTCTGGTGCGCGGCCAGGGGACGGGCGGCTGGTTCGGCTGGTGGAAAAGCGATGAGGCGGAGGCAATGGCCGAATCCTGGCTTTTCGCCCCCAATGAGGCGGAGCAGAAGCAGATCGCAGCCCGGCTTGGCCGCCACGCGCTGGAAGATGCGGCCTTCATCCCGCTTGGCCAATTCACGATCAGAACCGCCTTCCGGCGCAATATCACCGGGATTTTGCAGGGATCATCGCCCTATCCCTGGAATGTCCGGCGGGTCTGAGGGCGCGAATTGCTGCGCCTGCGAAGCTGGGGCCTCGCGGTGCCGGCCACAAAGCGGCATGATGGGCCTGATTTGAGGAGTAGTGGCTATAATGGATAACGCGAAGAAAACGCCGGTTGAGGATACGCGCACGGCGCGCGTCACCGCCGAAGAAGCGCTGGCAATGCACCGGGAAGGGCGGCCAGGTAAGCTTGAGATCCGCCTGACCAAGCCCTTGATCACGGCGCGGGATTTGAGTCTGGCCTATTCCCCCGGCGTGGCGGAGCCCTGCCTGCAAATCCATCGCGACCCGAGCCTTGCTTATGATTACACGGCCAAGGGCAATTTCGTGGCCGTGATTTCCAATGGCACGGCGGTGCTGGGGCTTGGCAATCTGGGCGCACTTGCATCGAAGCCCGTGATGGAAGGCAAGGCTGCTTTGTTCAAGCGCTTTGCTGATGTCGATGCCATGGATCTTTGTGTGGATACGGAAGACCCGGACGCTTTCATCAATGCTGTGCGCTATCTGGGCCCGACTTTTGGCGGGATCAATCTGGAAGACATCAAGGCGCCGGAATGCTTTGTGATTGAACAGCGCTTGCGAGAATTGATGGATATTCCTGTCTTCCATGATGACCAGCATGGCACCGCCATTGTCGCCGTCGCCGGCTTGATCAATGCCTGCCATTTGACCGGGCGCGATTTGAAGACGACGAAGCTTGTCATCAATGGCGCGGGTGCGGCTTCCATTGCCTGCGCTGAGCTGGTTAAAGCCATGGGCATCCGGCCCGAAAATGTCATTCTGTGTGACACCAAGGGCGTGATCTGGCGTGGCCGTCAGGAAGGGATGAATCAGTGGAAATCCGCGCATGCGGTGACCACTTCTGCACGCACGCTGACGCAAGCACTCGATGGTGCGGATGTGTTCTTCGGACTTTCGGTGAAGGGCGCGCTGACGCCCGAGATGATCAGGGCCATGGCGCCGAAGCCGATCATTTTCGCCATGGCCAATCCCGATCCGGAAATCACGCCGGATGAGGCGCGCGCTGCGCGGCCCGATTGCATCATCGCGACAGGACGTTCGGATTACCCGAACCAGGTCAATAATGTTCTGGGCTTTCCCTTTATCTTCCGTGGCGCGCTTGATGTGCGCGCTTCCACCATAAATGACGCGATGAAGATTGCGGCTGCTGAAGCGCTGGCCATGTTGGCGCGGGAAGATGTGCCGGAAGAAGTCTCGGGCGCGGGGGCGGGAAAATCTTTGCGTTTTGGGGCGGAATACATCATCCCCAATGCCTTCGATCCTCGGCTGATTTCGCGGGTTTCGCCTGCTGTTGCCAAGGCCGCAATGGATAGCGGCGTGGCGCGCAAGCCCTTGGCGGATTTGCACCGCTATGCCCGCGATTTGGCAAATAGGCTGGATGCGACAATGGGGGCCTTGGAAGCCATTGCCGAAAGCGTACGGCAGAACCCGAAGCGCGTCGTTTTTGCCGAAGGCGAAGAAGAAAAAGTGATTCGCGCCGCGATCGCCTTCCGCAATGCGGGCTATGGCACACCGGTATTGGTAGGCCGGGAAGATCGTATCGCCGCAGTGGCCAATGCCATTGGTATTCCCTTGCCCGATGGCATTGAAATCCAGAATGCACGGCTTTCCGATTCCACGCGCCGCTATGCCGAGTTTCTCTATGAAAAGCGCCAGCGCGATGGCTTTTTGCAACGCGATTGCCAGCGCCTGGTCAATCAGGACCGCAATGTCTTCGCCGCCTGCATGGTGGCAACCGGCGATGCGGATGCGGTGGTAACGGGTACCACGCGTTCCTATTCTGCCGCGCTTGAGGGCATCAGCATGGCGATAGACCCGGTGCCGGGGCGTGTCGCTTTCGGGGTTTCCATCATTATCTCTCGCCAGGCAGGCACGGTGCTGGTGGCTGATACCGCCATCCATGAAAGGCCAGATGCGGCGACGCTAGCCGGGATTGCGCGCGGTTCTGCCGCTGCCGCGCGGCGCTTGGGGATGGAACCGCGCGTGGCGTTTCTTTCCTTTTCCACCTTTGGCGATCCGCGCGGCACCATCCCGGGCAGCATTCGTGAAGCGGTGAAGCTGCTGACTGAACGTGGTGCTGATTTTGAATTCGATGGCGAAATGGCCGCCGATGTTGCGCTGGACCCCGCGCTGCGGGCCACGCTTTATCCCTTCTGCCGCCTGACAGGGCCGGCCAATGTGCTGATCATGCCTGGCATTCACGCGGCGCATATCCTGACGCGTGCCGTGCCGCAATTGACCAGCAGCACGGTGATCGGGCCGCTGCTGACCGGGCTTTCGCATTCCGCGCAGATTGTACCCATGCAAGCGGGCGTTAACCAGATTGTGGATGTGGCGTGTCTTGCCGCCCATGCCGCCGTGCCGCGCGGATAGGGGCGCCTTCGCTTTTTTTCTTGACCTTGGCCTGGATTCGGGCAGCCTTCCCCTGAAGTGGCGGCAGTAAGACCGCTTTTTTCAGGGGAGTAAGCCAATGTTCAAACAGCGTCTTTCGCGCCGAGCCATGCTGGCCGGCACCAGCCTTTTGGCAATGCCAGGCATTGCCCGCGCGCAAGCGGGTGATTGGCCGCGCCGGCCGGTGCGCTACATCAATCCCTTTCCCGCCGGCGGTTCCACGGATGTGCTCTCTCGCATCTATTGCGCGCGGATGTCTGAACTGACGGGGCAGAGTTTCGTTGTCGAAAATCGCGGTGGCGCGGGCGGCAATGTTGGCGTGGATACGGTCGCGAAATCGGCGCCGGATGGCTATACGATTGGGCTTGGCGGCATCGCCTCCCACGCTATTGCGCCGACGCTTTACAATAATTTGAACTTCGATCCCGAGAAGGATTTCACCTTCATCACCGGGATTTGGCAATTGCCCAATCTGCTTGGCGTCAATCTCGATCTGCCGGTACGAAACGTGCCAGAGCTAATTGCGCTGCTGAAAGCCAATCCGGGCAAGTATTCCTTCGGTTCGGCCGGTTCCGGCACCACGCTGCATCTTTCAGGTGAGATGTTTAAGCTATTGGCGGGTGTGGATATGGAGCACGTGCCCTATCGCGGCGCGGCACCTGGGCTTGTGGATCTGATGGGCGGGCGCATTCATATGATGTTCGACAATATGCCATCCATCCTGGCGCTGTCGCGCCAGGGCAAGGTGCGCGCCTTGGCGGTGACAAGCGAAAAGCGCAGCCCGATAGAACCTGATTTGCCGGCTATTGCGGAATACCTGCCGGGCTTTGATGTGATTTCTTGGACATGTGTGTGTGCCCCCGCTGGGCTGCCCAAGGATGTCACGGATAGGATGTCCAATTTCAGCAAACAGGCTTTGGAACATCCCGATCTGGTGAAATCCTTCCGCGACCAAGGTGCGATGGCCTGGTACACCAGCATGGCAGAAATCACTGCATTCCGTGCGGCGCAACAGGCAAAGCTCGCACCCCTGATCCGTGCTTCAGGCGCCAAGGTGGATTGAAGCGCGACCCTTGCCGGCGGCGCGGCTGATCTGCGACAAAGGGGGCGAGAGTTCCCCTTGTCAGAAGCCAAATGACCAACGCCCCGCCTGAAATTACTCATGCACCCAAGGGTGCAGAGCGACTTGACCATTTCATGGCGCGCGCTGCGGCCGCCTATTACGCTGCGCGTGATCCATTTCAGGATTTCGCGACATCACCAGAGATATCTCAGGCTTTTGGAGAGTGTCTGGGGCTTTGGGCGGCAGTCACCTGGCAGGCCATGGGGCGGCCCGATCCGGTATTGCTGGTTGAATGCGGGCCTGGGCGCGGTAGCCTGATGGCGGATGCACTACGCGCCATTGCCGAAATGATGCCGGATTTTCGTGCGGCCTTGTGGGTACATCTGGTGGAGACGTCACCGCGTTTGCGCGAAGCGCAGGTGGCGATGCTGGGTGCTGCCGGCGTCACCTGGCGTGAGGATGTGTCAGCGTTACCGGAAGCACCAATGATCCTGCTGGCAAATGAATTTCTGGATGCCCTGCCCATTCGCCAATTCATACGTCGAGGCGCCGCTTGGTATGAACGCTTCGTCGCTGATGGTGCCTTTCTGGAAGTGCCAAGCGATATCACCTTGCCGCAAGACGCGCGCGAAGGCGCTGTGCGCGAAGTGAATGAAGCAGCACTTGGCTTTGCGGCCTGGCTCGGCGCGCGGTTTGCGCGCCATGGTGGCGCGGCTTTGTTGATTGATTACGGCCCGGCGGAAAGCGGTTTTGGCGATAGCCTACAAGCCATGCGCGCGGGCCAGCCGGTTGATCCGCTCAGCGCAGCCGGTGAGGTGGATATCACCGCACATGTGGATTTTGCGGCCTTCGCTGCCGCCGCGCGCGGGGCGGGCGCGGTGGCGCATGGCCCTTTGCCGCAGGGCGTTTTCCTGCAACGCCTGGGCTTCATGACGCGAGCGGCGATGCTGGCCAGGCTTGAACCCCGGCGCGCCCAGGCGCAGCTTGCGGCGGCGCATCGGCTGACGGCGCCGGAAGCCATGGGCCGGCTGTTCAAGGCCCTGGCGCTATGCGATTCAAGGCTGCCAATACCTGCTGGATTCGAAACCGCATGAGCGCTGAATTCCTGACCGCCGATCCCTTGCAGCTACCGGGCCTGAAGCACGGCTTTTTTACGCGCAATGGCGGCGTTTCAACGGGGGCTTTCGCGTCACTGAATTGCTCACTTTCCGGCAAGGATGACGCCGCGGCGGTGCGTGAAAATCGCACGCGCGCGGCGACGGCGCTTGGCTTGCCTCATCAAGCGCTTTGCGGGCTGACGCAGGTGCATGGCAAGCGCGTTGTCGTTGCGGAAGATGCCTGGCCTGAAGACAAACGCCCCGAAGCCGATGGTGTGGTGACACGGCGCGCGGGTCTTGTCCTTGGCATCATCACGGGTGATTGCGCGCCGGTGCTTTTCGCGGATCGCAAGGCTGGCGTGATTGGCGGCGCCCATGCCGGCTGGCGCGGTGCGGTTCTGAGTGTTTTGGAAGAAATGGTTTTCGCCATGGAAGGGCTGGGCGCCGCGCGTTGCGATATCATCGCGGTGGTGGGGCCTTGCATTCATCAGCCTTCCTATGAAGTGGCCGCCGATTTGCGCGACGCGGTGCTGGCGCGCAGCCCTGCCGATGCGCGATTTTTCGCTGATGGCAGGCGCGAAGGGCGCTGGCAGTTTGACCTGCCTGGCTATTGCGCAGCGCGGCTTGCGGCCCTTGGTGTTGCGGTCAGCATCCTGGCGCATGACACGCTGGCTGATGAGGCGCGCTTCTTCAGCCATCGGCGCAATACGCTGGCCGGTGGCGGGCCGATTGGGCATCAGTTATCGGCGATTGCGATTGCCGATTAGCGTCGCTGGCAGCACGGAGCAAAGCCCATGGATCAAGCCTTCATCCCTGCCATTTTCATGCGTGGCGGTTCCAGCAAGGGTGTGTTTTTCCACGCGCGCGATCTGCCGGCGGAGCGCGCCGCTCGGGATGCGATTTTCCTGAGCGTATTGGGCAGCCCCGATCCCTATGGCAGGCAATTGGATGGCATGGGCGGCGGGATTTCCTCGCTCTCGAAAGCCGTGATCATTGGCCCGCCGACGCATCCGGATGCCGATGTGGACTATCTTTTCGCGCAAGTGGCGGTGGATAAGCCCGTGGTGGATTGGTCCAGCAATTGCGGCAATCTTTCCTCGGCTGTTGGTCCCTTTGCGGTGGATGAGGGGCTGGTGCGCGTAGCGGATGGGGAAGCGCTGGTGCGCATTCATCAGGTGAACACGAAGCGCATCATCCATGCGCGCTTTCCGGTGCGTGGCGGCAAGGCGGTCACTGCCGGGGATTTCACCATGGCCGGTGTCGCTGGCAGCGGCGCGCGTATCAGGCTTGATTTTCTGGCCCCCGGCGGCGGCGCAACAGGGCGCCTGCTGCCGACAGGCAATGCGCAGGACACGCTGCATCACGAAGGGTGCGCTTATGCGGTGAGCCTGATTGATGCCGCCAATGCCTGCGTTTTTCTGGATGCGCGCGATTTGGGCCTGACCGGCACGGAAAGCCCCGATGCGATTGAAGCGGACCCCGCGCGTATGGCACTTTTTGATGCGCTGCGGCGCAAGGCGGGCGTGATGATGGGGCTGGCGGCGTCGCCCGAAGCTGTCGGGCTTGCCTTGCCGAAAATTGCCGTGGTGGCACCACCTGCGGCTTATCATGCGCTTGATGGTGCGGCCTTCACCGCCGATGGCCACGACATCGCCGTGCGCATGATTTCCATGGAACGCGCGCATCGCGCCGTGCCGCTCACGGGTGCCATGTGCCTTGGTGTCGCCAGCCGCATTCCAGGCAGCCTGCCGCATCGCCTGGCGGGGCCACCGGCGCGCGCGGATGAAACGCGCGTTGCCAATCCATCCGGCATTCTTTCCGTGGGGGCTGAGGTGCGGGAAGGCGCAGAAGGCTGGTTCACGGAAAGTGCGGTGGTGTATCGCAGCGCGCGGCGCCTGATGCAGGGCGCGGTCGCCGTGCCGGTGGGCCTGATTTGACCTGCTGCGCCGCCATGCGAAGCTGCAGCGGTGAATTTTGAAGGAAGCGCCATGAGCGGACCACTCGCGGGCATTCGGGTGCTTGATCTTTCCTCGGTTGTTGTCGGGCCGGTTTGCACCGGCGTTCTGGCGGAACACGGGGCGGAGGTGATCAAGCTTGAAAGCCCAGGCGGTGATTTGCTGCGCCAGCTTGCCGGCAAGGGGCGTTCGCCTGGCATGAATGGCAAATTCCTCAATTTCAATCGCGGCAAGAAATCCATCGCACTTGATTTGAAAGCATCGGCGGGGCTTGCCGCGCTGCATCGCCTGGCCGCGACCGTGGATGTGTTCGTCAGCAATATCCGCCCCGATGCACAAGCGCGGCTTGGTGTGGATGCGGCAAGCCTGCATGCCATCGCACCCCGCTTGATCCATTGCGCCATCACGGGTTTTGGCTCGGGCGGGCCTTATGCTGGCAGGCCAGCCTATGACACGGTGATCCAAGGTGCCGCTGGTGTGGCCGGCTGTTTTGAAGCCTCCACCGGGGAGCCACGCTATGTGCCGATGCTGGTCGCGGATCACACGGTCGGGCTGATTGCTGCGCAGATGATCGGCTTCGCGCTGTACCGCCGCGAAAAAACCGGCATCGGTGAGGCGATTGAGGTGCCGATGTTCGAAAACATGGCTGCCTATGTGATGATGGAACATCTGGGTGCCATGTCCTTCCGTCCCGCGCTTGGCCCGCCAGGTGATCACCGCGTCCTCAGCCCCGATGCGCGGCCCTTGCCAACCGCTGATGGCCATATCTGCATCTCCGCCAATACGGATGCGCAGGCCCATGCGTTTTTTGATGCGATTGGCCGGCCTGAATTGAAAACCGATCCGCGTTTCGCCACCATTGCCGGGCGCACTTCCAATACACGCGATTATTTCGCCATTCGCGCAGGTGGGCTTAAGGGCAAGAAATCAGCCGAGTGGTTGGAGATCTTTGA
>JBILPX010000130.1:0-8200 GCA_044373565.1 Roseomonas sp. | reverse complement strand
CGGCGGCATGCCGGGACGCGCGGCGCCGCCAGCCTGTTGCGGGCCAGAAGGCTGCGTTGCCGTACGCTCCATCGGGCGCGCGGAATTGGGCGCGGTCTGGGTCGGCGGCGGCGCGGAATAGGTCCGGCTGCCCCGGCTGCCAGAAGATGAATTCCCGCCCGGCTTGGCATCGGCCAGGACCGGCGCCAAAACGAGGGCAAGGGCTGCGAAAGCGGTTAGAAAATAGCTTGGGCGACGCATAGGAATCCGAACCTCCCGAACATGAACAGTTCTTAATATAGACATTTCTACGCCAAAGCGAAGGGGTAAATCGCGCCGATTAAGATTGAAGCTTTGGCGCGGCCGGGCCAAAAGGGGCGGTCGACGGCCCTATCTCTCAATTTTATACGTCTCGCTAGTAGGTTTCTGCTACCATTCCCAAGCATATGTCCAATCCACGCACCTCCGCCGCCAATCTTCAGTCAAGCCAGACCTCGTTGCAGGACGCCCTGCGGCGGGCCCTGCGCGATGAAGGTGGCCGGGCGGCTGTGCGGGTATCACCCGGTACGCAGCCCGAAGCACAGCGGCTGGTGTTTGCCCTGTTGCGCGAAGCCGTCGATGTCAAAGGCGGGTCATTGCTTGAAATCACGCCGGATGATTGGCTACTGACCGAGCTTCCAAGCTTCGAAGCCGGCAAACTTCAGGCCCTGCTTGGAAAAATCCTTGGCGATACGGCGGTGCAATTACTGCCACTGCCGGCATCCAAGCCTATTCTGACTGGGTTGTTGAACGCCGCGCGCCCGCCGCAATTTCTTGAAGTCCCGGCGGCCGAGTTGGTTTCCCCGCTTGGCGTTCACGCAAGGTTGGACAGGCTGAATTTGGCGCAAGTCTATCGCCGACAAAGCATTGTGGGCATCACCGATGCCTTGCTGCCACGATTGATCTTCCAGCGCCTTGGCTTGGACAAGACAGCGCTGCGGCAGCACCTTGGAAGCATTGCCGAGGATCGGGCGCTGCTGCGCCACGCGCAATCCCTGTTGCAGAAACGCGTCCTGGAAGCGCTTGGCGATGAGGGCACCCGCAAATCCCTGATGGGGGGCGGGCCGATAGCCCCGCTTTTGCTCGATTTGTCGCCCGATCTGCTGCCGCCCATGCCAGATCAAGCGGAGGAGGACCTGCTACCCGCCGCTGCCCCTGCCCTTTACGCCACACTTGCCCTGCATGAGGCCATTTCCATCAGCAACCTCGCCACCAGGCGAGAGGCGCTGCGGGAAGGGGCCTGGGGCGTTGCCATATCGGGGCTTTCGGCAACGGCGCTGTCCCTGGTTGAAGCGGATGCCCTGCCTGCTGATTGGCTGATCCTGGATTGGTCACCTGCGCTGAAAGATACGCAGTCACTCAGGGCGCTGCGGCGCCTTGATCCGGCGCGCATTATTCTGGACGGATGCGATGGTGAAGAAGCTCTTTCATGGGGCCTCAGCCAGGGCATTCACCTGTATGGCGGCCCATGGATTGAAGACGTCATCACCGCAGGCCGTATGGAATATTGCAGCGAAGCCGCGCGCTGCCTGCGTTCGGAATGTCGCGCCCGCGGGCTTGCCACTGCCCCCTTCGATAGGCTCGGCTGCCACAAACCCCTTTTGCTGGAAGCCGTATTGCCCGAGGGTCGTTCATGAGTTCCGCCGCCACGAAGGCCTCAGCTTTGCCGGTTGAAGCGCTTGGCGCCGTGGCGCTTTCCAACGCCATTCGCGATGCAGTGGCGATGGGCGACGAGCGTATGGTTCTCATGCTGCGGTTTTCGGCGCTGCCCCGTGCCCGGCGCTTCGGCACAAGGGCAGAATTGTTGCGTGAAGCCTGGGAACCCTTGAACAGCACTGCCCGGGTCAGAAGCTTCAAACTGCCCGGCGGTGATCTGGTCGCCATTGCTCTGCCCAACGCGAGCGATGCCCTGGAGCATGAGCGGCAAATCCTGTTTTCCATGCTGGAGCCTGAGGAAGCGGAAAAAGCCGTCCATATGCTACGCCTGCCGCAGCAGGCGGCGGCTGTTATGGCGGCTGTCGAAGACAGCTTGGGCATGGTGGCGGCGATGCGGGCCATGGCACTGGATGAACCGGAAAACCGCATGGTTGACGCCGCGGCCCTTGCTTCCGCCGAGCGCGGCTTGATCACGGCTGATCTCAGCATCTTTTTCCGCCGGCAGAAGGTTTGCTGGCTCGAGCCTGGGGGGCAGAACACCAAGCTGTTCTGGGAAGATCGTCGGACCGAGCTTTCGGAAGTATGTGAAAGGCTTCTGCCGGGCTGTGATATCTCGCTGACGCCCGCTTTCGCGCAAAGGCTGATGAAATCGATTGACCGCCGGCAATTGAGCGATATCGCCCGGCCTGAGGAATTGCGTGACATGCGTACGCTGGCGCTGCCGCTCCGCATGGAAAGTATTTTTTCGGCGGAATTCCTGCGCCTTGATTCCATCATCCCGCAAAGCCAGCGGCAAAAACTGATCATCGGGCTTGACGCGGAAGATGTTCTGGCCGCGCCTGATCTATTCCTGCTGGCGCGCCATTTCGCGAAGGCCCGGGGCTATCGGCTTATGCTTGAAGCGGCTTCACCCTTTGCCGCAACGGTGGTGACCAGCTTACGCGGCGGCTTTGATTTTCTGCGCCTCAAATGGTCCGAGGAATTTCCCGGCGCCGATAGCGCTGCGACGGCCGAGCTCAGCAAAAAGCTCGCCCAGGCGGCTGAACATGTGGTGCTGGCGGGTGCGGATCGCCCTGCGGCCATTGCCTGGGGCTGGGAAGCGGGCATTCGCATGTTCCAGGGCCGCCTGATCGAAAGCCAGCGCCCCGCAAGCTGAAATCATGGCTTGGCGAAACGCTGGTTTGCGCCGATATGCCCCCCATGCCGCTTCCCGCCATCGAGGCCCAGGGCCTGACGAAAACCTATAAAGACAGCGACCCGCCCGCCGTGGCGGGGCTGGATTTCACTCAGCCTGCCGGCAGCACCTGGGCGCTTTTGGGCGGCAATGGCGCCGGGAAATCCACCACCATCGCCATGCTGCTGGGCCTTTTGGTACCCAGTGCGGGGCGTGTGGTGGTCCTTGGCCATGACATGGCACGGGACCGTTTCGCCGCATTGGCGCGGATGAATTTTTCCTCACCCTATGTCGCGCTGCCGCATCGGCTGACCGTCCGGGAAAACCTGATGGTCTATGCGCATCTTTATACCGTGCCCAAGGCGCAGGAGCGCATCGCCGAATTGGCGGAAAGGCTGCAATTGACCGCGTTTCTGGACCGCCCGGCGGGGCAGCTTTCGGCGGGGCAAAAAACGCGGGTCGCGATTGCGAAATCGCTCATCAATCGCCCGGAATTGCTGCTGCTGGATGAACCAACCGCAAGCCTAGACCCCGATACCGGCGATTGGGTGCGCAGCCTTCTGGAAGAATATCGCGCGGAGACCGGCGCCGCCATTCTGCTGGCGAGCCATAATATGGCTGAGGTCGAACGCCTTGCGGATCATGTGCTGATGCTGAAGGGCGGGCGGATTGTGGACCAAGGCAGCCCCGATGATCTGATCGCACGTTATGGTCGCGATGATCTGGAACAGGTGTTTTTGGATATTGCCCGCGGCCAGGGGCACGCGGCATGAGCGGCGCGGCGCGGCGCATTTGGGGGCTGATGTATCGGCATTTGGCGCTGTATCGGCGGTCCTGGCCGCGCGTTTTGGAATTGATGTATTGGCCCGTGCTGCAAATGCTGGTCTGGGGTTTTTTCACTGCCTGGCTCGCCGGCGTGCAGAACAATACGGCAAGTGTCACCGCCGGCGTGCTGCTGGGTGGTGTGCTGCTGTGGGAGGTGACGCTGCGCAGCCAAATGGGCTTTGCCATTTCCTTCCTTGAGGAAATCTGGTCGCGCAATCTGGGCCATATTTTCGTGGCCCCTCTGCGCCCGCATGAATTGGTGGCCGGCTTGGTCGCCATGAGCATGCTCCGCACCGCCATAGGCGTGGGGCCGGCCATTCTGCTGGCTTTCCTGCTGTACGGCTTTGGCATTTGGACCCTCGGGCCGGTGCTGGTGCTCTATTTCGCGGCGCTGATGGCGATGGGCTGGGCGGTGGCGCTTGGCGTGACGGCCCTTATCCTCCGCCATGGCGCGGGGGCCGAGGCTTTGGCCTGGGGCGTGCTGTTCGGCTTGGCGCCCTTCTCAGCGGTGTTTTATCCAGTTTCGGTGCTGCCTGGCTGGTTGCAGCCCATCTCACTCGCCATTCCGGCGACGCATGTTTTTGAAGGCATGCGTGCCGCGCTGCTGGATGGGCGGCTTGCCTGGGATCATCTGGCCTATGCTTTTGCGCTTGATCTGATCTGGCTTGGCCTGGCGGCCTGGCTTTTCATGGCGCAATTCCAAGCAGCGCGCGTCCGAGGCGCTTTGATGAATATTGGGGAATGAATCAAGGCGCCTCTTTCATCTTCCTCGCTTTTCCGGCAAGTTTCTTTTTTACGGTCTTTGGTAGGGCGATGGTCGCCTTTGCCCGGGCCGGTTGCTTGCGGAGACTGGTAACGTGATTCCCGCCCTGATGCCGACCTATAACCGTGCCGACCTTGCTTTTGAGCGGGGCGAAGGCGCGCGACTTTGGACGGAAGACGGCCGACGCTTCCTGGATTTCGGTGCGGGCATCGCGACATCCTCGCTCGGCCATGGGCACCAGCATTTGACGCGGGCGATCGCGGAACAGGCGGGCAAGATCATTCATTCGTCCAACCTGTATCGCATCCCGCAAGCAGAACGGCTGGCGCAACGCCATGTGGAAAATTCCTTCGCGGATAGCGTGTTTTTCTGCAATTCCGGCGCCGAAGCGAATGAGGGCATGATCAAGGCTGTCCGCAAATATCATGCGGAAAACGGCCACCCGGAACGCTACCGGCTGATCTGCTTTGATGGCGCCTTCCATGGCCGCACCATGGCCGCGCTGGCTGCCACCGGGAATGAGAAATATTTGGCCGGCTTCGGCCCGCCGGTTGAAGGCTTCGACCATGTGCCCTTCGACAATATGAATGCGGTGCGTGATGCGATTGGCCCCAATACTGCCGGCGTGATGATTGAACCCGTGCAGGGTGAAGGCGGCGTGCGCCCTGCGCCGCTGCGCTTCCTGCGCGAATTGCGCGCCATGTGCGATGAATACGGGCTGCTGCTGGCCTTGGATGAAGTGCAGACCGGCGTGGGCCGTTCCGGCAAGATGTGGGCCCATCAATGGGCCGGGATCGAACCCGATGTGATGTCATCCGCCAAGGGCATTGGCGGCGGCTTCCCGCTGGGCGGCATTTTCGCCAAGGAACATGTGGCAAAGCATTTGAAGGCCGGTACGCATGGCTCAACCTATGGCGGCGGGCCGCTGGCCTGCGCGGCCGGCAATGCGGTGATGGATGTGGTTTCTGCCCCAGGCTTCCTTGACCGTGTGGACCAGGTGGCGCGGCATTTGTGGCGCGCCCTGCTGGCCCTTGCCGCCAAGCATCCGACAGTGATTGAAGATGTGCGCGGTGCGGGCCTGCTGCTTGGCATCAAGCTGCGGCCCGAGGTGAATAATGGCGAAATGCAGAATGCCGCCGTGGCCGAGGGTCTGCTGACTGTGGCGGCGGGGATGAATGTGCTGCGCCTGGCGCCACCGCTGATTATCACTGAGGCGGATGTGGATGAGGCGGTGGCGCTGCTCGATCGCGCTTGCCTGCGCCTGACCCCAGCCGGTGCCCAAGCCGCGGCGCAATGAGTGCCATGTTGAAATCGGTCAGGGGCGGCGTTGCGCCGCCCCGCCACTTTTTGGAATTGATGGATCTTGAACCGGCCGTGCTACGCAGGATGCTTGATGTGGCCGGGCGCGCCAAGCGGGGCGAGCTTGCGGGCAAGCCTTTGGCCGGCAAATCCATTGCCTTGATTTTCGAAAAACCCTCCACCCGTACAAGGGTTTCCTTTGAAGTGGGTATTCGCCAATTGGGTGGCGATGTTGTGGTGCTGTCTTCCAAGGACATGCAGCTTGGCCGAGGCGAAACCCCGGCGGATACCGCGAAGGTGCTATCCCGCTATGTGGATGCCATCATGCTGCGTACGGATAATGTGCAGAAAATCCGTGAATTGGCGGAACATGCGACGGTGCCGGTGATCAATGGCCTCACGGATGTGTCCCATCCCTGCCAGTTGATGGCCGATGTCATGACTTTTGAGGAACATCGCGGCCCCATCGCCGGGCAGGTGGTGGCCTGGACAGGTGATGGCAATAATGTCGCGCAATCCTTCATCCAGGCAGCGGCACGGTTTGGCTTTACGCTACGGCTTGCGACACCACCGGAATTGGCGCCGCCCGCGGAATTGATCGCCTGGGCGCGCGCGCAAGGTGCGAAGGTGGAATTGACGCACGACCCGATTGCCGCCGTGCGCGATGCGCGCTGCGTGGTGACGGATAGCTGGGTTTCCATGTCTGATGAGCGCGAAGGGCGCGCCGAGAGCCGGCATAATCTTTTGGCGCCGTATCAACTGAACAGCGCCTTGCTCAAACACGCGGCGCCGGATGCGATTGTGATGCATTGCCTGCCCGCGCATCGCGGCGAGGAAATCACCGATGAGGTGATGGATGGCCCGCAAAGCGTGGTGTTTGATGAGGCGGAGAACCGGCTTCATGCGCAAAAGGGCGTGCTGCTTTGGGCCTTGGGGTTGGCGTAACGCTTACGGCGTGACCCGTAAGTAAGGGTCACGCGTTTTTGGGTTGATTAGGCCCCCTGCCCTATTCCGGCTGCGCGCCGGAAATCTTCACCATCTCAGCCCAGATCGATTCGGATTTCGGGCAAAATCCTATCGCTCGACGGCAACTGCATGGTTAATGGATACCTAAAAAGTATTGCACTTAATTTGGAAAATCTTTAGAAAATTCGCAGGCTGAGGAGGTGTTGGGATGTCGGGCATTCTAGGTACTGGTGGAAATGACACCATTACAAGCTCTTTCGTCTCTTCGGGCGTAATTGGCGGCGTTCCGGGGACGTTAAATGACACAATTTTTGGCGCCGGCGGTAATGATTTCCTCAATGGTGGGGCTGGGGATGACATCATCTCCGGAGGTGAGGGCGACGACACGCTCACTGGCGAGGCAGGCAATGATTCCCTCCTTGGAGATTCTGGTCTAGATTGGGTTAGCTATAGTTTTGTGACGGCTACTTCAGCTGGCGTTACCGTGAATCTGGCTACTGGATTTGCATTTGGCTCTGGTGTTGGTTCGGACACGCTCTCAGGCATTGAAAATGTGATTGGCGGCGCTGGTAGCGACTATATGGTGGGTAACACAGCCGCCAACATATTGCTCAGTGCTTCGACAGGTCAGGATTTTTTGACCGGTGGGGCCGGCGCTGACACGCTGGTGGGCGGTACGTCATGGGGTAATAGCCTCTACGGCGGTGATGACAACGACAGCATGCTGGGCGGATCAGGCAGCGGCCACAATCTTTATGGCGACACCGGGAACGACACGATCGTATCAGGTTCTGCCAATACGCATATGCTCTACGGCGGGAATGGCGACGATAGCCTTGTTGGATATGACAACGCTCAGCATTATGGAGGAGCAGGCAACGACACGTTGCGCGCAGGAAGCCTACGATCTGAAGCGCTCTACGGTGAGGAAGGCAATGACCTTCTGATCGGCTCAACTGCTAATGACAACTTGGCTGGGGGTGCCGGAAACGACACCTTAGTGGGTGGTGGCGGTAACGACTGGGCTCGTTACTGGGAGTTTGGAGCAGTTGCCGTGGACCTGGGTTTGGGTCGTGCATCGGGTGCTTCTGGCAATGACAGCTTGGCTGAAATTGAAAACATTTTTGGAAGTCAGTTCAATGATCTTCTCATTGGCGACAATGCCGACAATTCGCTTCGTGGTGAAAGGGGCAGTGATACCCTTATTGGTAACGCTGGTACCGATTGGGTCTTGTTCCGTGGTGACGGAAACTGGGGTACGCAGTCAGTAACGGTTGATTTGGTAACTGGCCGCGCTGTTTTTAGTGACTCTCTCGATGTCGAAAGCCTTATCGGGATTGAAAATATCGCTGCCTATTACGGGAACGACAGTCTGTTGGGCAATGGGCTTGGAAACGCTTTGGAAGGCAGCCGTGGTAATGACACGATTGCCGGGGCTGGCGGCGATGACACAATCTATGGGGCGGGCGGGAATGACAGCCTTGATGGCGGCTCGGGCA
>JBILPX010000129.1:0-8205 GCA_044373565.1 Roseomonas sp. | reverse complement strand
TTGGTGGTGTATTTCGGCATCAATGCCATCGCGGGTAAGGCGGCTGGCTTTGAAGCGCTGGGTGCCATGCTGCTTGGCGTGATCGTGACCGGCTTCTTTGTTGCGGTTTCCATGACCACCGGTGGTGGCGCCTGGGACAATGCGAAGAAGTACATTGAAGATGGTCATCATGGTGGCAAGGGCTCAGAAGCCCATAAGGCCGCCGTGACCGGGGATACTGTTGGCGACCCGTACAAGGATACGGCGGGCCCGGCGGTGAATCCGATGATCAAAATCACCAATATCGTGGCGCTGTTGCTGCTCGCGATGCTGGCGCAAAGCTAAGCTTATTTGGGCGGCGCTGCCGCCCCAATGAAAAGCCCAGGAGGTTTCGCCTCCTGGGCTTTTTTTATGTCAGAGCGCGCCGCCCTTGCGCCCCGCCATGGCACCAAGACGCAGGCGCAGCGCATTCAATTTGATGAAGCCCTGGGCATCGAATTGGTCATAGGCGCCCTGGTCATCTTCAAACGTCACATGCTTCATGGAATAAAGGCTATTGGGCGATTGCCGCCCAGTGACGATGGTATTGCCCTTATAGAGCTTGAGCCGCACCGTGCCTGAGACGCTGTGCTGGCTTTCATCAATAAGCGCTTGCAGCATGCGCCGCTCAGGCGCGAACCAGAAGCCATTATAGATCAGCTCCGCATAGCGCGGCATCAGGCTATCTTTCAGATGCGCTGCTTCGCGGTCCAGCGTGATGCTTTCCATGGCGCGATGCGCGACATAAAGGATGGTGCCGCCCGGCGTTTCATAGCAGCCGCGGGACTTCATGCCGACAAAGCGGTTTTCCACCAAATCCAGCCGGCCAATGCCGTTTTCCTTGCCGAGCGCGTTCAAGCGCGTGAGCAAGGTAGCGGGCGACAGACGCTCGCCATTGATCCCAACCGCATCGCCGCGTTCGAATTCAACGGTGATATCGGTCGCGCGGTCTGGCGCATCCATCGGGCTGATAGTGCGCTGCCAGACCATTTCATCTGGCGCGTCCCAGGGTTCTTCCAGGATTTTGCCTTCGCTGCTGCTGTGCAGCAGATTGGCATCCACGCTGAAGGGCGCTTCGCCGCGCTTATCCTTGGAGATCGGGATCTGATGTTCTTCGGCGAATTCGATCAGGCGCGTGCGGCTGGTCAGGTCCCATTCGCGCCAGGGCGCGATGACCTTCACATCCGGCTTCAGCGCGTAATAGCTGAGTTCAAATCGCACCTGGTCATTGCCCTTGCCGGTCGCGCCATGCGCTACCGCATCAGCGCCCATGGCTTCGGCGATTTCTATCTGGCGCTTGGCAATCAGCGGGCGCGCGATGGAGGTGCCCAGCAGATACATGCCCTCATACAGCGCATTGGCGCGGAACATGGGGAAGACGAAATCACGGATAAATTCTTCCCGTAGATCATCAATGAAGATATTCTCTGGCTTGATGCCAAGGAGCAACGCCTTGTCGCGCGCCGGGCCCAATTCCTCACCCTGGCCAAGATCGGCGGTAAAGGTGACGATTTCGCATTTATAGGTGGTTTGCAGCCATTTCAGGATGACGCTGGTATCCAGCCCGCCAGAATAGGCGAGCACGACCTTCTTCACATCTTTGACGCGCATGATCTTTCCCTTGGAAACTGCTAGCTAGAGCGCCGATATGCCCCCCACCCGCAGCTAGGGCAAGCGGGGCTTGCGGCTGCGGCCTAGCTTGGGGAACATGGCTTCGCGTTTCCGGGGAGTATTGCATGGCTGGCTGGAAAGGCTTTGTCGCGACGCTTGCGGGGCTTGTTGGACTGGCCCTGGCCCCCATCAGCCATGCCCAGGCGCCGGCAGCGCCCATTCTGGAAGCGCCGGCCATTCTGGGCCTGCCGGAGGGCAGCCAAGCCAGCGTTCGGCGCTTCCTTAATCTGAACACGCCGCGGGTGCTGGCCTTTGGGCCCAATGGCACTTTCGGCTGGCAGGCGGGGGTGATGCGGCCTTTGTCGAACAAACTGCGCTGAGCAATTGCGAAAGACGCGCTGGCCCCGGCGCCTGCAGCATCGCGCTGCGCGATCTGACGATTGTGAAGCCGGGGCGGGAATGGGCGCCGAGTCCTCCGCCCGAAGGTGTCGCCATTACCTCCGCCCATCACGCAACGCTGCCGGATGAGCGCTTCATTTGGTGGGGGCCGGAGCAGGCGCGCGGCGTGCTGGTGTTTGGCCATGGCAAGGAAGCACTGACCGATCTCCGCGGGCGGCAGCCACATAGCTGGACGCGGCATTTCAACAATGCCGGCTTTGATGTTTGGCGCTTTGACCGCGAACCCAATGCTGATGGTGCGCGCCGCGCGGCGGCCTGGTTGCGCGATGATTTGGCGGAATTGCGCGGGCGCGGCTATCGGCAGGTGATTGTGGCGGGACAATCGCGCGGTGGTTGGAATGCGCTGATGGTGCTGAACCGCCCCGGGCTTGCCGATGTGACGATTGCAATTGCCGCCGCCGCCCATGGCAGGCCGAGTGACGAAAATAACCGCTTGCATGCGCAGATCGCAGAAATGGAAGCGCTATTGACTGAGGCCGCTGGTACGCGCCGCACGCGGCTCGCGATTGCGGATTTTCGCGATGATCCCTTCATGGCAGAACCCGACAAACGCGCCGAGGCGCTGCGACGGCAACGCGAACGCTTCGGTGCGTTTTTGCTGATTGACCGGCCAGAGGGCATGACCGGCCATAGCGCCGGCGCCACGACGCCCTTCAATGATCGTTACGGGGCGTGTCTTTTGCGCTTCGCAACCGCGCCGCGCCCGCCTACGGCTTGTTGAGCCCGGCGCCGAGGCTTTTCCTTAAATCCGCAGGGTACCATTGCGCGCCGCATCATAGCGCGCGGCGATCTTTTCCCAGTTCAGCACCTTCCACCAATTCGTCAGGTATTCCGCCCGGCGATTTTGGTAGCGCAGGTAATAGGCGTGTTCCCAAACATCATTGCCCATCAGCACGCGCTGCCCATCCATCAAAGGATTATCCTGATTGGGCCTGATGACAATCGAAAGACCACCCGCCGGGGTTACCACCACAAACGCCCAGCCCGAGCCGAACACGCGCATGCCAGCCGCGTTGAAATCCGTTTGCATCTTGGCGAAGCCGCCCAGGTCTCGGTCAATCGCGGCTTTCAGATCGCCACTGGGCTCGCCGCCTTGCCCACCCATGATTTCCCAAAACATGCTGTGATTCGCATGGCTGCCGGCATTATTGCGGAGCGCGGTGCGCACGGCATCGGGCGCCTGGGAAAGGCGCATCAGCACATCATCAATCTGCATGGTGGCAAGGGCCGGATAGTCGCGCGCGATATTGTTCAGCGCGGCGACAGCGGCGGCATGGTGCCGGCCATGGTGCAGTTCCATGGTCATGGCATCAATCGCTGCCTCATTGGCATTGGTCGCATAGGGCAAAGGCGCAAGGGTAAAGGGACCAGCTGCCGTCTGCGCAAGAATGGGACGTCGGGCCGAGGCGAAAATGCCGGCAGCGGCAAGCCCGGCTACCAGAAAGCCACGGCGCGCGAGATGAATGGTCATGATATTTCTCCCCAAGGATGCGCGATGTGTTTGTCATTGCGCGCGAGGCGCAGGCTTACGCCCGAAGATGCTGGCTTGTCCAAGAAAATCCCTGCCGGCGCCGAAAGCGATTATGGATTGTGCGCGGCATCAGCGCAAAACAAGTTGCGCCGCGCCCTCCCCACTTAGCCAGGCACCGGCAACGGTGGCGGCGAAGCGCGGATGGCAGGCTTCGCCGGCGAAGATCAGCCGACCATCAGCAAGCGGTTCCGCCAATGCCCGCCGTGCCGCCTGCGCGCCCGGGATTGCGTGGCTATAGCTGCCGAAAAAGGCAGGGTCTTCACCCCAATCGGTGATGATGGGTGGGCCGAGCGCCTTTGCTGCCTCAGCGCCGAAAACATCCGCGAATGCGGCGCGGGCATGCGCTTCCGCCGCTTGTTTGCCGGCGCGGGAAAGTTCCCAAGCCAAAGACCCACCGATGAAGGCCAGCATCACCGGCGCGCCAAAGGGCCGCGCGATCCAGGAAATGGGCCGATCACCTGGTCCCGCAATATCGCGCCGCAGGCTGGCGAAGGGGCCGAATTCCGGCAGCGTGCCGGGCGGGATGGGGAAAGACAGCTTGGTCAGCAACCCAAGCGGCAGCGCCTTGATGGCGTCCCGCGTCTGGGCTGGCAAGTCAGGCGTGAAGGCAATACTGGCTTGCGCCAGTACGCCGGTTGAAACAGTGATGATCGTGGCCCGCGCGCGGATGCGGCCGAAAATACCCGAAGCCTCCACCCCATTGCCGCCCCAATCAAGCTGCGCCACGGGTGCATTCAATCGGATGGGCAGCCCTTCAGCCAAGGTGCTGACCAAAGTGCCAAGCCCGCGGCGCAGCAACAAATTCGGGCCATCGAGTGCGGTGGCGGCAAAATCATGCAGGCTCATGCGTGAAAGTTCCGCCGCGCAAATCTGGGCGCCTTCCCAATGCGCCACCAACGTATCGAAGCGCCCGCCCTGTGGTGCTGCGTCGGACGCAGGGCGATCCGGCGCGCCATCGGCGGCAGCGGCTTCAATCACGCGCCAGAAGCGATCCTCTGCCACGGCGACTGCCCCACGTTCAGCGGTGGTGGCAAAACGGCCTTCGGTGAATAGCAGGCGCTGGCGGAGCTTATCGTGATCCACAGTTTCGAAGCCAAGCGCTTCGGCAAAAGCGGTCAGTGGATTGTCATTGGCCTGGTGCAGCCAGGAAGCGCCGTGATCGAAGCCCGTCGCATCGGTGTAGGCGCGCCCGCCGATGCGATCCTTCGCTTCCAGCACCAGGGAGGAAAGCCCGCGTGCGTGCAGCGTGCGCGTGGCGGCAATGCCGGCGACGCCCGCGCCCACCACCAGCACATCGGGTTCATTAGCGTTCATGCTGCGCCATCAAAATAGAACGTGATCCGCCAGAACGAATCACGCATCCAACGCCTCACGCATTCCCGCTCAAATAATCCATCGCCGCCTGCACGCCCCCGGAATGATGCGGCACGCCCGCAGCGCGCAGCCCCATCTCCACCCCGCTTAGCGTGCCGGTCAGTTGCAGATCACCGAAATCGCCCAAATGGCCAATGCGGAAGACGCGGTCATTCAATTGGCCAAGGCCATTCCCCAGGCTCATGTTGAAGCGTTCCAGGATGGTGCCGCGCAGTGCATTGGCGCTATGGCCTTCCGGCAGGCGCACCGCCGTCAGCACGGATGAGTAGTGGCGCGGATCGGCGCATTGGATCTCAAAGCCCCAATGGCGCACGGCGCGGCGCGCGGCTTCGGCGTGCCTATCATGCCGGGAAAAGACATTCTCCAGCCCTTCTTCCAGCAGCATATCCACCGCCGTATCCAGCCCGTACAGAAGATTGGTGGCGGGCGTATAGGGGAAGTAGCCCGTCGCGTTGGAAGCGAGCATCGGCTTCCAATCCCAGAAGCTGCGCGGCAGTTTGGCCGTGTCACTCGCTTTCAGTGCCTTGGCGCTGACGGCGTTGAAGGAAAGCCCGGGCGGCAGCATCAGCCCCTTTTGCGAACCCGATACGGTAACATCCACGCCCCATTCATCATGCCGGTAATCCATGGACCCGAGTGAGGAGATGGTATCCACCAGCAAAAGGGCAGGGTGGCCGGCTGCATCCATCGCGCGGCGCACTTCGCCAATGCGCGATGTGGCGCCGGTGCTGGTTTCATTATGCACCACGGCAACGGCCTTGATGGTGTGGGCCTTGTCTTCGCGCAGCCGCGCTTCGATCGCTTCCACATCGGCGCCGCGGCGCCAATCGGTCTTCACGAAATCTGTCACGATCCCAAGGCGGGCCGCCATTTCATCCCAAAGATGTGCGAACCAGCCGGTTTCGCACATCAATACGCGGTCCCCTGGGGAAAGCGTATTGGCAAGCGCGGCTTCCCAGGCGCCGGTGCCGCTGGCGGGGTAGATCACCACCGGGCCTTGGGTCTTGAAGACATGGCGCGTCTTTTCCAGCAAAGCCTTGCCGAAGATGCCAAAATCCGGGCCGCGATGGTCCATGGTGGGGTTGTCCATCGCGCGCAGCACACGGTCCGGCACATTGCTGGGCCCTGGAATTTGCAGGAAATGCCGCCCGGAAACGGGCTTGGATTGGAAATAAGCCATGATGGAATCCTTGTTTGTGACCCCTACATGGGCGAAACCCCCCATTCATGCCAAGACCACCCGTGCAGAATATGTTTTTGGACCCTGAAGAATGAACGCCCTGCCCCCTGGCCTGATCGCCCCCGGAGACCCTCGACTGGCTGCCCGCTTGAGGCGTGAGACCAGAGCCGAGGTGCTGTTCCGCCCTGCCGATCGCGGCCGCTATGCCACCGATGCCTCCATCTATCAGCAGGAACCGATCGGGGTGGTGGTGCCGCGTTCCATCGCCGATGTGGAAGCGGCGCTCACCATTTGCCGGGAAGAAGGGGTACCGATCCTGCCGAGGGGTGGCGGCACCAGCCAATGCGGGCAGACGGTCAACCGCGCTTTGGTGCTGGATTGCACGAAATACCTGAGGCGCGTGCTGGAAGTAGATGCCAAGGGGGGCATGGCGCGGGTGGAACCGGGCATTACCTTGGGCGCCTTGAATGACGCGCTGAAGGCGCAGGGCGTTTTCTACCCGGTGGACCCTTCCACCTGGCAGCGCTGCACCATTGGCGGCATGGCGGCGAATAATTCCTGCGGGTCCAAATCCATCCGCTACGGCTTGATGGCCGATAATGTGCTGGCGATTGATGCGCTGCTGGCGGATGGGTCTCGGTTCCGCTTTGGCGATCTGCCGGATAATCTGGGCGCCGAAGTGCCGGGGGGCATTGCTGATCTGATCCAGCGCCTGCGCGCTTTGGGTGCGCGGGAGGCTGAAGAAATCGCCGCGCGATTCCCCGAACAGCTTCGCCGCGTGGGCGGCTATAACATCGAAGCGCTGACCCCTGCGGCGCGGGCAGCGGGGCGAGGCAATCTGGCCCGGCTGCTGGTGGGGTCTGAGGGAACCTTGGCCTTTTCGGCGGCGCTGGATTTGAAGCTGTGGCCGATCAAGCCGCGCAAGGTTTTGGGCATTTGCCAATTCCCAAGCTTCCGCAAGGCGATGGAAGCATCGAAGCATCTTGTTTCGCTGATGCCGGAGGCGGTGGAATTGGTGGATCGCACCATGATTGATCTGGGGCGTTCCATCCCGATCTATCGCGCAACGATTGACAAGATGCTGATCGGCGAACCGGATAGCCTGCTGATTGTGGAATTCCACGGCCAGGAAGATGGCCCGCTGCTGCGCGATTTGGCGCGACTTGACGAAATGATGGCGGATCTGGGCCATCCCGGCCAGGTGGTGCGCGCCACCGATGCGGGCTTTCAGGCCGCGATTGCTGAGGTGCGCGAAGCGGGCCTGAATATCATGATGTCCATGAAGGGTGATGGGAAACCGGTTTCCTTCATTGAAGATTGCGCCGTCGGTTTGGATGATCTGGCCGATTACACCGAAAAGCTGAATGAGGTTTTCGCCAGGCATGGCACCAAGGGCACCTGGTATGCGCATGCGTCTGTTGGCTGCCTGCATGTGCGGCCTGTGCTGAACATGAAGGATGGCGCAGATGTTGCGAAAATGCGCGCCATTGCCGAGGAATGCTTCGCCCTGGTGCGGGAATACAAGGGCAGCCATTCCGGCGAACATGGCGATGGCATTGTGCGGTCTGAATTCCACCGGCCAATGTTTGGCGATAGGATTGTCACTGCCTTTGAAGAAGTGAAGGATGCTTTTGATCCGCGCGGTTTGCTGAACCCCAATCGCATCACGCGCCCACCGCGCATGGATGATCGTTCGCTGTTTCGCTACGGGCCAGGTTATGCGGCGGATACGACGATAACGCCGGCGCTGGATTGGTCTGATTATCCGGGGCCTTTGGGCGGCCTGCTGAGCGCCGTTGAGATGTGCAACAACAACGGCACCTGTCGGAAGTTCGATGCCAATGTCATGTGCCCATCCTATCGCGCCACGCGCGACGAACAGCACTTAACGCGCGGGCGGGCGAATACTTTGCGCCTGGCCCTTACGGGTCAATTGGGGCCGGATGCGCTGGCGGGGGATGAGGTTGCCGCCGCCATGGCGCTGTGCGTTTCCTGCACGGGCTGCAAGCGCGAATGCCCAACCGGCGTGGAC
>JBILPX010000127.1:0-8230 GCA_044373565.1 Roseomonas sp. | reverse complement strand
CCCCGCCGGGGTAATAGTATTACCCCGGACCCCGCCAGGACGAAATCAAGGCGAACTACGGCGGCGCCACCACACGCCAAATAACGAAAGCGACGCGAGGCCAAGCAACGGAAGCAAAACGCCGGGGGAAAAAATCACACCAAGGTCGGGCACACCACCAGACAAAAAAACCTCGTCAAGGCCCGCACCAATGCCCGCAAACACCAAAGTGCCCGGAATAATGCCAAAAAACGTCGCGGCCAGATAAGGGGCGAAAGCCATGCCAAGCAAAGCCGGCGCCAAATTCAACAACCAAAACGGAAACACCGGCACCAAACGCAAACTCAACAAATAAAAGAACCCGTCACGCGCCAAACCCGCACGCAAAGGACCAAGCAACCCCTCCGCACGCCCCGCCACCAAAGGCGCAAAAGCCGACCGCGCCAATAAGAACAGCACCGCCGCCCCAATGGTCGCCCCCAGCACCGCCAAAAACGCGCCGATAAAGGCGCCAAACAATAACCCACCCGACAAGGTCATCACCGCGCCACCAGGCAGGGAAAACGCCACCACAGCGATATAGGCCGCAACATACACCAAGGCCGCCGGCAATGGGCGCGCCGCCACCAACGCCGCCAAAGCCTCACGCTGCGCGGCCAGCGCCTCCAACGTCAGATACCGATGCAACCCAAAGGTCCAAACAAGCGCCACAAGAACAACAACCGCCAAAGGCGCCACAAACCGGCGCCATGCTGCACCTGGCTTCAATGACGTTCGTAAATCAATCGCGCGCGGATCGTGCCCGGCAATTCGCGAAGCTCGACCAGAATTTCCTCGGCCTCCTTGCGCGCCTCGGCACTGTCAATCACCAGATAGCCGATATCGCCCGCCGTCTGCAGAAACTGCGCCGAGATATTCAACCCGCGCCGCCCGAAAATCTCATTGATGCGCGAAAGCATCCCAGGCGTGTCCCGATGCGCATGAGTCCAACGCGCGCCAGATGGCCGCGCCGGCAATTGCACCTGCGGGAAATTCACCGCACCAAAGGTCGCGGCCGTGTCGGAGAAATCAATCAACTTGCGCACCACTTCCTGGCCGATGCGTGACTGCGCTTCGCCAGTGCTGCCGCCGATATGCGGTGTCAAAATCGCATTCGGAAGTCCCTGCAAGGGTGAGACAAACGCCTCCCCATTCCGCGATGGCTCCACGGGGAAAACATCCACCGCGGCGCCCAACACATGGCCATCCTTCATCGCACGCGCGAGTGCTTCCAAATCCACCACCGTACCGCGCGCATTATTCACAAACACAGCACCGGGCTTCATGGCGCGAATCGCGGCTTCCCCGATCATGCCCATGGTCTCTGCGGTTTCGGGCACATGCACCGTGACGGCATCGGCTTCGGCAAGCAGCGCATGCAGGCTCGGCATGGGCTGCGCATTGCCATGCGGCAGCTTGGTCGTGTGGTCAAAATAGATCACCCGCATGCCAAAGGCTTCCGCCAGCACCGAAAGCTGCGCACCGATATTGCCATAGCCGATAATGCCAAGCGTCTTGCCACGCACTTCCCAGCTATTGGCCGCCGATTTGTCCCATTCACCACGATGCGCCGCGTTGGATTTCGGGAAGATGCCGCGCATCATCATAATGATTTCGCCAAGCGTCAGTTCCGCAACCGACCGCGTATTGGAAAACGGCGCATTGAATACCGGAATGCCGCGCGCCGCCGCCGTTTCCAACGCCACCTGGTTGGTGCCGATACAAAAGCAGCCAATGGTGATCAGCCGATCCGCCGCCGCCAGCACTTCTTCCGTCACTTGGGTGCGAGACCTTATGCCCAGCACATGCACGCCCTTCAGCGCGCGTGCCAGCACAGCGCCATCCAGCGCCTTGGATTCGCGTTTCACGGAACGATAGCCAGCATCGGCCAGCAGCTCGACAGCGCTATCGGAAATACCCTCAAGCAACAGGATCTTGATCTTGTCCTTGGGGAGGGAGAGGCGGGTGGGGCTCATGGGAGGCGGTTCCTGCGCCTCATTCGGACCGGTTTCAAGGGTAAATCCGCCCCGCGCGGCTTAGCCCTTGCCGTAATCGCATCTTGCAACGCATTGTGGCGCTGCAACATGAGCCTTTTGACTGGGATAGAAGATGGATTTCGCCGCCCTTTCCGAATGGGTCAATCTGGCCATACGCTGGCTGCACCTGATCACGGGCATCGCCTGGATCGGGGCGTCCTTCTATTTCATCGCGCTCGATAATCAGCTTGACCCGCCGGCTGACAAGAACCCCCTCGTACGTGGCGAACAATGGGCGATCCATGGCGGGGGTTTCTACTACAAGCGCAAATACAAGCTGGCGCCAGAAAAGCTGCCGGAAAAGCTCCATTGGTTCAAATGGGAAGCCTATTGGACCTGGATCAGCGGCTTTGCGCTTTTTGTGCTGATCTATTGGGGCCAGGCATCAAGCTATTTGATTGACCCCACCGTGATGCCCATGACGCCTTGGCAGGCTATTGGCATCAGCGCCGCCATGCTGGTGGGCGGCTGGGTGGCTTATGATCTGGTCTGCCGATCCAAGCTCGGCGAAAATGAGGCGCTTTTGGGCGTGATCGGCGCCGTGGCTTTGGCGGTGGTTGCCTATGTCTCCTGCAAGATATTCTCGGGCCGCGGCGCCTTTTTGCAGGTGGGCGCCATGACCGGCACCATCATGGTCGCCAATGTCGCCATGGTGATCATCCCGGGCCAGCGCAAAATGGTGGCGGCCATGAGCGCCGGCGCCACGCCCGACCCCAAATATGGCCGCTGGGGCAAGCAGCGCAGTGTGCATAACACCTACCTGACGCTGCCTGTGATTTTCATCATGATCTCGCCCCATTACCCCATGACCTGGCAGCACCCGTTGAATTGGCTGATCCTGCTGGTGATTGGGCTGGCCGGCGCCTTGGTGCGGCAGTATTTCGTGCTGCGCCAACAGGGGCGGAACGCGCTTTGGCTGCCCGCCGGCGCGGTGGCCGCCATGGTTGCGGCCTTCTTCATCGTGCAATCCGGCAAGCAGGATTTCACCAGCGCCGAGGTGCCGGCCTTTACCGAGGTTCAGGCCATTGTCGCCGCGCGCTGCGCCAACTGCCACGCTGCCAAGCCGAGTTTTGAGGGCATTGCGGTGGCGCCCAAAGGCGTGATCATGGAAACCCCAGCGCAAATCCGCCGCTGGGCGGCTTCCATGCGCCAGCAGGTGCAGACCGAAGCCATGCCCCCCGGCAATATGACCGAAATCACCACCGAGGAACGCGCCAAGCTGATCGCCTGGGTCGCCGCCGGCGCGCCCTTGGATTGAAGGAAAACACCATGGCCCGCAGCGGACCCGGTTCCCTTTCGACTCATGTGCTGAACACCGCTGAGGGCATTCCGGCTGAAGGCATGGTGGTGGAGCTTTGGCGCATGGACCCCGCGCCGGTGCTTGTAGTGTCGCGGCGCACCAATGCCGATGGCCGCACCGATGGCCCGATGATGAGCGCCGCTGATTTCATCTCAGGCCGCTATGAATTACGCTTCGCGGTGGCCGAATATTTCCGCGCCCGCAGCCAGGGGGCGGAGGTGCCCTATTTGGATGTGGTGACACTGGCTGTCGGGCTCTCGGCGGATCAGGGGCATTACCATGTGCCGCTGCTGTGCTCGCCCTGGAGTTACGCGACTTATCGCGGGTCTTGAGAAACCTTGGCCCTGTCATGGCAGTTTCATTTGACCAAGCATTTCGCGGAAGGCAGATGAAGGCATGCTTAGACGCTCCATCCTTGCAAGCCTTTTAGCCTCGCCGAGCCTGGCCCAGACGCCAGAGCGCTCCGTTCGCCTGATCATCGCTTTCCCGCCCGGCGGCAGCACGGATATACTCGGGCGGTTGATCGCGCCCCGCATGGGCGAAGTGCTGGGCAGCCTGGTCACGCCCGAAAACCGTAGCGGCGCTTCGGGCGCGGTTGGCGCGGGGTTTGTCGCGCAGGCCGCGCCGGATGGGGCGACAATCCTGCTTGATTCCGGGGGGCAATCGGTCAATCCCTTCCTGATGCGCGGGCTTGGCTTCGATTATGTGCGGGACCTTGCACCCATCACGCTGCTCACCACCCTGCCGCTCATTTTGATCACCGGCGCCGAATATGCCGTGGCCGATCTGCCCGCCTTGCTGGCAAAGCTCCGCGCCAACCCAGCCGAGGCACGCTATGGAAGTGTCGGCGTCGGTTCCCGCACCCATTTGGCGGCGGCAAGCCTGCTGCGGCGCGCCGGTATCGCAGGGGAGCATATCCCCTATCGCGGCGGAGCGGATCAGATGGCGGGGTTGCTGCGTGGTGATGTGCCCTTTGGCTTCACCTCATTGGCGCTGGCCACGCCTTTGATCCGTGATGGCAAGGCGCGCGCCCTTGGGCTTTCCGCGCCTATGCGCAGCCCGGTCTTCCCGGCTTTGCCGACCATCAGCGAACAGGGTTTTGCCGCGTTTCAGATGGGCGATTGGCTTGGGCTTCTGGCGCCCGCCGCCACCCCGGCCCCTGTCAATGCCCGCTTGGCCGCTGCCGCCAAGGAAGCGCTGGAACAGCCGGCCTTGGCCCCTCGGCTGGAGGCGCTTGGCCTGACGCCGGCCGCTGACGGCCCCGAAGCCTTCGCCCGTTTCCTGGCCGCCGAGCGGGCCGAAATGCGCGAATTGATCTCGGCTGAGGGGATCAGGCTGGACTGAAGGGCCGCTTCAGGCGCGGGTAATCCCGCCCAGCGGTGCGGCTTCTGCGCTATTCGGGAAGGCAGCCTCAACCGCCGCCCTAGGCAAGCGCAGATGATCCCTGAGCAACCCCTTGGCCAGGCTTCTCATATCGGTGGTGGGGAAAAGATCACGATTCTGGAACAGGTTTGCCGATGCAAGGCCGGGCCAATCACCAAAAAGGCGCCCGCCCTGCACAGCCCCACCCAGGATAAAGGCCACACCACCCGTGCCATGATCCGTGCCCATGGTGCCATTCACCCGGGCGGTCCGGCCAAATTCAGTCACCACCAGCACGGCGGTGCGCCGCCAGACATCGCCCAGCGCCTGTTTCAGCGCGACCAGCCCCTCATCCATCTGCGCCAAGGGTGCATTCAGCCGGGCAGCCTGCTGGGCATGGGTGTCCCAGCCGCCCAATTCAAAAGCCGCTACGCTGGGGCCTTGCGGTGCGGCCATCAATTGGCCGGCGGCCCTGGCCAGCACGGCAAATTGGCCCCCAGGCGCCTGCCGCTGGCGTGCCGCTTCCCCAAGGGTTTCCAGTACATAGCCCCGCGCCCGGACACCATCGCGAAGGCTGGGGCCAAGCGCCTGATCGCGCGCATTGAGATCCAAAATGCGGGCGATCAGGTCCGGCGGTACCTCGGCCACACCGCGCGGCATGTAATTATCAACCCGCGCCCGGCCACGCAGCAAAAGGGGCGTGGTTGTACCAACCGCAAGGCCGGCCACGCGCCCGGCGGCGGGCGGGGGAATGGCGGTCAGCGCGCGATTGAGCCAACCACTCGCCAGGCGCTGCTCCGCGCCGCTTTCAAGCAAATCCTGCGCGTCGAAATGGCTTCTGGTGCGCCACGGCCCCGCCACGGCATGCAGGATCAGCGCTTCATTTTCCCGGAACATGGTATGAATGCCCGAAAGGCGCGGATGCAGGCCAAAGCGCCCCCCAAGATCCAGAAGCCCGTCCTCTCGGCCCGGTTCCGGCAAAGCCAAGGGACCGCGCAACTCCGCGAAATTGGGGTCGGCATAGGGCTGCACGGCGTAAAGCCCATCAAGCCCACCGCGCAAAAGCACAACAACCAGACGCGCCGGCCCAGGCGCCTGGGCAAAGGCAAGACGCACCCCCGGCATTGCGATACTGGCGCCAAGGCCAAGCAGCAGGGCGCGACGCCCAAGGGTGGGAAGATGGGTCTTGCTCATCTGCGCTGAAACTCCGGGCTGGTGAGCACCAAAGTCAGCGCTTCACGGGCCGAACCGGCGCGTGAAGCGGCGCGCAAGGTTTGGGGCTGGATCAATGGACCCATCACGGCCTCGGCCAGGGCTGCCGCATCACGGCCCGCCCCCCTGCCCGCTTGGCCATAGGCCCATTCAACGCGCCGCAAGATCGCCTCCGGCGCCGCCCAATCCGCCATTTGATCCGGCCAACCATTCGGCGCCCGCGCATTCCAGATCGGCTGGCCTAAAAACTGTGAAGCGTTGATCAGCCCCTCGGTCACGTGTGCAGGCGCTTCAAGGGCACGCAAAACAGCAATGGCGTAATCCAACGGCAGGCGGAGCTTGGATAAGGGCGGCTTCCAGGCGGCTTCCAGCGTCACCAAGCGCTGGGCCATCGCGCCCAAATCGCCGCGCGTATCCCGTAACACGGCAAAAAGGGCATCAATCGCATCAGGTGGCGGGGTATCGGCAATGAAATGGATCGCGAATTTGCGTGCCAGATTCCGATGCGTTGCCTCATGCCCCGCGAGCCAGGCAAGGGTGGCAAGGCCACCTTGCTCCCCTTCGGGAACTTCCTGCCCCATCAGGGTTTTAGGGCCGGGTTCATGGGCGGCGGCGCGGAAAACAAAGCCATAAGGCGGGCGAACAGACGCGATGGACCAGCCTGTCAAAATGCGGGCGAAGCTGGTGACATCTGCCTGCGTATAGCCAGCGACAGGTGTGAGTGTGTGCAATTCAAGAATTTCGCGCGCCAGATTTTCATTGAGACCTCCGACGCGCCCCTGCGCCTGCCGGCTATTTGGGCCAATGGAGGCCTGATTATCCAAATAGGTGATCATGGCCGGGTGGCGGACCACCGCGAGCAGCATGTCGGAAAAACGGCCCGTTACATGGGGGCGAATGGCTTCTCGCACGAAATGGCCGGCGAAATAGGGCACTTTACCGCGCGCTACGGTGAAGTGATTGGCCCAGAATTGGACCAGCCTTTCGCGGAAGGGCGCCGCGCTTGTGAGCGCTTCGGCCAGAAAGGCGCTTGCTTCGGCGCGCCATAGGCGCTGCTGCTGAGGGCGCCCCTGCCCCTGGCGCGCGGTTTCGCCATCCTCCCGGATCATGGTGGCGATCTGCTCCAAATCGGGGAGCGACACCTGCGCTGCGGCAGAAGCACGCAATTCAGCAACCAGCGCCGCTCGGGGATCAGCGGGCAAGGGTTCCCATGGGCGGCGCCCATGGCCGAAGCGGATGGCAGCAATGAAGGGCTCGGGCCTCATGAGGTAATCCTAGCAAATCAAGCGCGGTACGGGAGCAACAAAGCGTAACCAGAGATGAAGAAAGCTTACCCGCCCCGCCCCTTGTGCTTGTTTGCGCTTGCAAACCGCGCCCGAACATCGCAGATAGCGCCCCTGAGAGCGATTCTAACCTGAACCCTTGTGTTGGGCGACGTCCGGCGAAAGCCGGGGCGGGCGTCCGGCTTTTGCTTATGGAGGCCCACCGTGGCGCGTATCCCGCTAGACCGCATCCGCAATATCGGCATCACCGCGCATATCGACGCGGGCAAGACCACCACGACGGAACGCATCCTGTATTACACCGGCAAGTCCCACAAGATCGGTGAAGTGCATGAAGGCAATACCACGACCGATTACATGGATCAGGAACGCGAGCGGGGCATTACCATCACCTCCGCCGCCGTGACCGCCGTGTGGAATGACCACCGCATCAACATCATTGATACGCCTGGCCATATTGACTTCAACATTGAAGTGAACCGGTCCTTGCGGGTGCTGGATGGCGCGATCTTCATCATTGAAGGTGTCGCCGGCGTGCAGCCGCAGTCTGAGACCAATTGGCGCCTGGCTGACCGTTACAATGTGCCGCGTGTCATTTTCATCAACAAGCTTGACCGTACTGGCGCCGATTTCTACCGCGCTGCCGAAACGCTGACGGAAAAGCTCGGCATCAACTGGGTTGCGCTGCAATTGCCGATCGGCATTGAAGACACCTTCCAGGGCATTGTTGACTTGGTCGAAATGAAGGCGATGATCTGGGAAGGCGATGAGCTTGGCGCCAAGTATCATGACGCACCGATCCCCGCCGATTTGGCCGATAAGGCCGCCGAATATCGCCAAAAGCTGCTTGATTCCGTTGTCGGCATTGATGAAGCGGCCATGGAAGAATATTTCGACAAGGGCGATGTAAGCGTCGAAACTCTAAAGCGCTGCATCAAGCGCGGCACCATTTCGGGCGAATTCCGCCCGGTGCTGTGTGGCACAGCCTTCAAGAACAAGGGCGTACAGCCTTTGCTGGA
>JBILPX010000128.1:0-8230 GCA_044373565.1 Roseomonas sp. | reverse complement strand
AAGTGGCGCAGTACGATGCGCGCCGGCGACAACCCCTTGGCGCGCGCGGTGCGGATATGGCTGGCTGTCGCAGCCTCCTTCAAATCCTCATGCAGGGGCTTTGCGACCTGTCCTGCGATATCAACCGCGAGGATGAGTACCGGTGACAGCCACTGCCCGATGACAGGCAGCCAGCCGAGCCAGACTGAAAAGACCAGGATGGCGGCGAGGCCGACGCAGAAGGTGGGCAGGGCAATCGACCAGAGGTTCAGGATTTCCACCAGGGACGGAAATGCCGAGCCGGGCCAGAGCGCCGCCGCCGCTGCCATCACGATGCCGAGCACGAGCCCTGCCGCCAAGGCCAGCGCAGCCAGCCCCAACGTGGTCGGTAGCGCGGCCAGGATCAGTTCCGACGCCGGGCGGTCAAAGCGCAGCGAATTGCCGAAATCACCAACAAGCGCGCGAGACGCCCAGATGCGAAACTGAGTCAAAGCCCCTGCATCGAGACCGAGTTCAGCGCGGAGCGCCGCGATCGCATCATCATCAAGGCTGCCTTCCAGCGCCATTGAATCGACCACGTCGCCAGGGATAACGCGGATCAGCAGGAAAACCGCAATGGCAATCCCAGCCAGCAGCATCGCTTGGCGCAGAAAGCCAAGGCCGGCCTGGAGCGCGAAACTCATCGCCCGCGCTCTCGCAGCGGGTCGAGCGCAAGGCGCAACCTATCGCCGACCAAAGCGAAGCCCAGCGTCACCACGCAGAGTGCCAAAACTGGCGCCAGCACCGCATGCGGGGCGCTTTCAGCAAAGCGCGAGGCGCCAGAGATCATGCGGCCCCAACTCGGGGTTTCCGGCGAAACGCCCAGACCAAAGAAGGATAATACGCTTTCCGTGGTGATGGCGCGCGGCATGATGATGGCCGCCTGGGTGACCAGGGCGCCAGCAATATTGGGCAGCACATGGCGCCACAGGGTCGCCAGTGGCGCTGCCCCCATCACCCGCGCTGCGGCGACATAGCCTGTCGCGCTTTCCCGCCGCCACGCTGCGCGCGCGACCAGCGCCATATGTGGCGCATAGGCGACGCCCAAGGCGATGATCAAGGGTATGATGCCAATGCCGAGCGCCACCATCAGCGTCAGCGCCAATAGGATGGAGGGCAAGGCCCGGACCATGTCGAAGACGCCGAATACCAGGAAGGAAGGCCAGCGCCCGAGCGCCTCTGCCGCAAGACCAAGCCCTGCACCAAGCAGCATCGCGAGCAGGGTCGCACCCAGCGCAACCGCAAGAGAGATGCGCGTCCCCGCGACCAAGCGCGCCAGTACGTCTCGGCCGAGATGGTCGTATCCGAACCAATGCGCCGCATCGGGTGGCGCGTTGCGCGCCGCCAATTCCTGCGTCAGCGGGTCGTAAGGCACCAGACTCGGCCCGAAGATGGCAACCAGCAGCGCGAAGCCGAGGATCGCCATACCGAAGCTGAAGCCATCCTTCATGCTGCCGCGGGGCGGTGCCGCCAAGGCGGCGCCGTAGCTACTCACCCGCGCGCCGTCAGCGCACCGAAAGCCAAGCCCCCATCAACGCGATGCTGGCCCCAGGTGAAGCCGGGCGAGTAGCCCGTGACCTCACGCCGGTTCGCGATTGGCTCCGGCGCATGGCCGATGACCACGGTGTAGTAATTATCCATCGCGCGCTGCCAGGCTGCGAGGTAAAGGCGCCGACGCTCATTCAGGTCAACCGCAGCGATGGCTGCGCGCACCAGCCGATCAAATTCTGCATCACGTGTGCCGCCCCACAGGCCTACATTCGGCCCATCTGACATCAGCCGCACGAAGCGCAGGAAGATATCCGCACGTGGACCAGAAGAGAAAGGCGCGAGATCCCAGTCATATTGGCCGAGCCGGCGCTGCGCGCCAATGTCGTCGAGGGCGAGATGTTCCACCTGGAAGCCAAGTTTGCGCATCGCCTGCACCGCGATCTCGGTATATGCGCTCTGCCAGGACACAATGCGGCAGGGCGTATTCGCAGGGTTCACGCCAGCTTCGCGCAGCAAGGCATGCGCACGGGTCTCATTCGGGGCGGCATGCACATCGGCATCATGCATGGTTTTGTCCCAGTAGAATTGACCAGGAGCAGCCATCTGATTGGTGGCGGTGCCGGCCTCCCCCGCCACGAAGCGCATGAAGGCGGGCTTGTCGAGCATAAAGCTTACTGCTTGGCGCACGCGGATGTCGTTGAAGGGCGGGCGCGAATTGCGATTGTTGAAGGACCAGAACCACCAAGTGGTATCCTTCATGAACTGTACTTCGAGATTCGGATCAGCACGCACCGAGGCGAGTTTATCGTAGCCGATGCGTCCGATGTGGAGGTCGCCAGCACGCAGCGCCAAGGAAAGGTCGGAATCATCGCGCAAGGAGAATTCCACAGCTTCGGCGCGTGGTAGGCCCGGTTGCCAGTATTGCGTGAAAGCCGGCGCATGAAAGCTGACATTCGGTTGCCAGCGCCCGAAGCGGAATGGGCCGGTGCCGATCGGTTGGCGAATGGTCTGCGCCCAGCCTTCGCTTTCGGGCGCGACAATCCATAATTCCGACAGAAGATTAAGCAGCGGACCGTAGGGTTCCTTCATGGTCATCACAAAGGTGCGCGCATCAGGTGCCTCCAGCGAATCCACCAGGCGCATGGGGGCGGAAAGCCAACCACCGCGCACTTGGTCACGTACGCGCACCGCATTGGCGCGCACATCCTCGGCAGTCAGCAACCGGCCATTGTGGAAGCGCACATCCTCACGGATTTTGAATTCGTAGCGTCTTCCATCCGGGCTTATCTCCCAAGATGTGGCCAGGAAAGGCTTCACGGTGCCGTCATCAGCGATTGACGTCAGACCTTCGACATAGACCTGCTGCACCGCGATGGAGCCGGTGTGACGATGCGGGTCGGCAGTGTCGAGACCGAGGAAGGCGACTTTCAGGGTGCCGGTACGCGGGGCGACCTGGCCAAGGGCAGAGGCGGGCGCAAAGAGTGCGGCACCGCCGAGCAACAGGTGACGGCGCAGAAGCGGCAAGGGGATTTGAGTCATGGGGGATCTCCAAGAAGGGGGCCTGCAGGACACGAAAGTCTTAACATCACAGGGAGAGGTGCCGTTGGCGGAGCTTGGCATAGGCCAATCCCATCAGATTGCTCGGCCCGGCTTGGCACGCCAAAGGCGCTGCAATACTCCTGCCGAGCCGTCTGCCTGTTTCGCAGTATTGCACGACGAACTTTACGCAAATTCACGCACGGCCCCGGAGTTGAGGCCAGAAGCTTTCTCTCCACCATCAAGCCGCAATCCACTGACCGCATCAAACATATGAAGTGCTTCAGGCGGAAAGCGCATGTGAAGGCGCCCGCCAGCCACCACCTCAATGGCGCCTGGTAGGGCCACTACAAACTCCGCGCCTTCAAACTCACCATGCACCAGATGTCCTGCTCCGAGTTCTTCCACAAATTCAACAGGCAGCTCCATAGCTCCAGGCGTGCCGGGCGCCACTAATTCGATATCCTCTGGCCGGATACCTAAGCGCAAAGAACTTTCCGGCACGGTATCAAGCCAGGGCATTTGAAGGGTGGCACCTGAAGCTAGCCGCGCCAGGCCCGGCGTTGCCTTTTCCACACTCATGATATTCATGGGCGGAGAACCGATGAAGCCGGCAACGAAAAGACTGGCTGGGCGGTGGTAGACTTCCTTCGGCGTCCCAACCTGTTCAATGCGACCAGCATTCATCACCACCAGCTTATCGGCAAGGGTCATCGCCTCCACCTGGTCATGGGTGACGAATACGGAAGTCCCGCCAAGCCGGCGATGGAGGCGACGGATTTCAATGCGCATCTGGACGCGAAGCTTTGCATCGAGATTGGACAATGGTTCGTCAAAGAGGAACACCTGCGGTTCCTTGATCATGGCGCGTGCCATGGCAACGCGCTGGCGTTGCCCGCCAGATAATTGAGCGGGGCGCCGGTCAAGAAACTCCTCCAGCCCGACAATACGCGCGACTGCCGCAACACGCTCCAGCCGCTCCGCCTTGCGGATGCCCATTATTTTGAGGGAATAGCCAATATTCTCAGCTACTGACATATGCGGGTAAAGTGCGTAATTCTGGAATACCATCGCGCAGCCACGCTCGCGCGGTTCCAGCTCATTCACAACGCGGCCCGCAATCGCGATCTCACCAGCGTCAATTTCTTCGAGCCCCGCAATCATGCGGAGCAGCGTGGATTTGCCGCAACCGGACGGACCAAGGATCACCACGAAGTCACCATGAAGAATATCGAGATCTATGCCGTGAACCACCTTGGTGCGACCATAGGATTTGACGACGTTGCGAATAAGAATATCGGCCATTGGTGCCTCATTTATCCTGATTGATCAGCCCACGCACAAACCAGCGTTGCATAAAAACAACTACTAGTAGCGGGGGAAGCATGACGATTAGGGTGCCCGCCATGGCGATGTGCCAGCGCGGAGGCTCACCAAACAGTGGGCCAGGTACAATACGCTGAAGCTGCATGACTGCGGTGCCATAGGCGGGATCGGTCACGATAAGCAGCGGCCAGAGATATTGGTTCCAGGAGTAGACAAACATGATGGTCGCCAGCGCGGCCATGTTTGTCTTGGAGAGCGGGAGCAAAATATCGAACAGAAAGCGTAAGGGGCCGGTGCCATCCATCTTCGCGGCTTCCAATAATTCATCCGGCACGGTGAGAAAGAATTGCCGATAAAGGAAAGTGCCCGTTGCGGTTGCGATCAATGGAAGAATAAGACCCGAGTATGAATTGAGCAGGCTCCATTCAGGCAAGACAAGCCTAAGGCCGGTTACTGCTTCGAGCAACCAAGACATGCCGAACACATCCAGCACGACTTGAAGCGGGCGGAACGCATTTGCGGCAACCGCATAAGTGGGCACGATTCTGACTTCCAGCGGCAACATCAGTGTGATGAAGACAAGCCAGAAGAATACCATCCGTAACCGGTAGCGGAAATAAACGATGGAATAGGCTGAAAGCGCTGCAATGGCGATCTTCCCTGTGGTCACGCCAATTGCCATCACAAGACTATTCAACATTTTTGGCCCGAAGCCAGATTGTGTCCAGGCAGTGACGTAATTTTCCACCATATGCGAACCCGGCCAAAGAGGCATCGGTACAGTATTGACGGTCCTGAAATCATGGGTGGAAGCGACGAAGACGATCCAGAGTGGCAAGAGCAGTATCACAAGCCCCACGACCAAAATGGCATGGGTCGCGAAGTTGAGAAGTGGGGTACGTTCGATCATTGCTGTCAATGCCCTAGCTGTAATGCACGCGACGTTCGACAAAGCGGAATTGTATGAACGTCAAGGCGCAGACCATGAGCATGAGGACAAGCGACTGCGCCGCCGCAAGCGAGTAATCCTTGCCCTTGAAACCATCGGAATAGATCTTGAAAACCATCAGATCGGTCGCACGCGCCGGACCGCCCCCGGTAGTGATGTCTACAATGCCAAAGGAATTCACGAAACTGTCTGTAATGTTAATCACCACAAGGAAGAAAAAGGTTGGAGCGATGAGGGGGAGTTGCAAATCGCGCATCCGACGCAGCGCCCCCGCGCCGTCCATTGCGCCAGCCTCCAAAAGGCTGCGTGGAATTGATTGAAAACCGGCAAGAAAAAAAATGAAATTATAGGCAACCATAGACCACGCATTGGCCAGCACGATGAGCACCATGGCATCAAACCCATCCAGCGCCGGATTCCATAAGCCAGGGAACCAGACATTGACTGCGGAAACAAAACCCGCATCAGGGGCGAAAATAAAGCGGAAAGCGAGACCCACCGCTGGTGCAGCAACCGCATAAGGCCAAAAATAGATAAACCGATAAACCTTATAGCCAGCGAGTTGGCGGTCAACAAAGCTCGCCAGCAATAAACCTATACCCATGGCAAGAGCTGTGCTGGAGAGAGCAAACAGTAGCGAACGTTTGACTGAATTCCAATATAGCGGATCAGTGAAGACAGTTTCAAAATTCTGCCATCCCACCCATTGCTGTTCACCACCAAAGGGGGGTTCCAGCGTGAAGGACCAATAAAGCGCTTCTCCGGCAGGCCAGTAGAAAAAAGTGAATACAAGAAAAAGTTGCGGCAGGATCAAAAGGATCGCCAGCCAAAAGTTCTTGAATGTAACGCGCTTACCGCTCATGTAAATTCCCGCCAAAGCTACCTAAGGATTGGCCCGGGCGCGAAGACGCCCGGGCCAACAGTGATTATGGAAGTTGACGACCACGCATCGTTTGTTCAAAGCGCCGAAGGACCTGGTTGCCACGGGCCACCGCATCATCAAGTGCCTGCTGCACTGACTTTTGCCCCGTATAAGCTGCCTGCATTTCCGACGTCAGCTCTGCACGGATGGAGGTAAAATTGCCAAGCCGGATCCCGCGAGTATTTTCGTTGGGCGGAGTGAAAGTCAGCGACGTGATAGCCGTTTCCCGACCAGCAAAACCAGGGCGCCCGTAAAAGCCGGTTTCTTGCATGTGACGGAAGGCCGCGTTGGTGATTGGAATATAGCCGGTCACGGTCGGCATCCATTCCACTTCCGCGCGGGACGCGACGTAGTCTAGGAAGGCAGCGGCCGCTTGGTATTCACCGCGTGACTTGCCTTGCATCACCCAAAGGGAAGCACCACCCACAAGCGAATTATGCCGCTGGAACCCTTCATAAACAGGCAGCATGGCGACAGACCATTGCAGCCTATCAGCGGCGGTCGAACCAACAACGCCATGATTTGCGATCGAAGACATTGTAACCGCGCAGCTACCATCGGCGAAGGCCTGTACCAGCGTCTTGCCCGTCTGGGCGGTCTGGATGCGCACCAGACCCTCATCAAGCCAACGCTTCATGTTGGTCAGATGGCGCGGCAGAAGGCCACGGTTAAACACTAGTTCCGCGTCGAGCCCCTGATAGCCATTGGCGCGTGTGGCGATAGATTGGTTGTGAATGGCCAGGAATTGCTCAACCCATTGCCAAGTGTCGAAATCAATCGCCATGGGGCAGGCATGCCCCGAAGCTTTCAGCGAACGCAGGTCATTTTCCAATTGTTCCCACGTACCGGCAGCCTCATTGCGGCCAATGCGCTGATAGGCGCCACGATTCCAATACATGACGGCGGATGATGAATTATAAGGGAACGACCACATTTCCCCACGTGATGTCGCGTAATAAAGCGCAACGCCAGGGAAATAGTCATTCCAATCAATTTTCATATTGAAATCACGGGCGAACTGCACCGCGTTATAGGTCACGCCTGACAGCATGAAGTTGACTGTTCCGGCATCATAAATCTGCACCAATGTGGGATGCTGGCGAGCGCGATAAGCGGCGATGGTATTTTGCTCGGCGCGATCATACCCACCTTGGCCCGTGCATACGGCTTCGTACTGGGTCTGACTCTCATTGAAGCGCTTGCAGTGATCAGCCATCACTTCGCCAAGCTGTCCAGTCAAGCCATACCAATAATCAAAGCGCTGGCGCTGTTGCGCTGAAGCTTCAAAAGCAGAGAAGCCAATAGCAATAGCCGCCGCTGCTGCGGCACCTATCATGCGTTTCCCAAGCATGTAACATCTCCCATAAAGGTCGTGCGAACGACAAACGTAGAGATTAAGGAAGTAGAGTACCTAGATGATGAAGCAGCGTCAGAAACGTGACAGTAGTATGAAGCCTGCACGTCAGGATGTTCGCCGGTTGGCACATACCGGTCGGAGGGAATGTGGGCCTAATTATGCCAGAGGACTTGTTCCACTGCTTGGCGTATCTGAACCAAGTTCCGGAGAAGTCCCATTGACCTCAACATGCCCCAGGCGCCAGCGCTTTTAAAGTGCAGCACCCCAAAGGCCGCACGGGCCGCGCATCCGCACGATGGCGCGGCATATCCGCCGGCATGTCCGGCCTGATGGCATGGACCTGCCGCGACTTTGTGTCGCTCAGATTTCTCGTTTAGGCTGCTTGACGTTCGTAGGACAAAGGACTTTTGCCTCCCAATGCTGAATACCTGCGGCGCGGGTTATAGGAGCCGTTGATGTATTGGAAGTTGGTGGTTTCGGCTTGGAGACGGGCGTCCCATGTCCTGCGCCAGACCAGCTCTGGACCTGCCACGGTTTTGTGCCGCTCCTCTGATCACATATTGTGCAGCAAAGGAGATGAACCATGGGCACAGGCAGGACGGATGAATTTCGCAAAGAAGCGGTGCGTATA
>JBILPX010000420.1:0-2506 GCA_044373565.1 Roseomonas sp. | reverse complement strand
TAAGGCGCCTTGGTGCCGTTATCTCCACCCGCGAAATTGCGCGCGCGCACCGCCTCCATTTCCTGCCCCGTTGCGGCAGCGACACCGCGCAGCACATCATCCATCAGCAGCACGCCTTGCGGGCCGCCAAAGCCGCGAAAGGCCGTATGGCTCACGGTATGGGTGCGCAGCGACAGCGCGCGAAGTTTCACCGCCGGCACATCGTAGCAATTCAGCGCATGCGTCAGCGCGCGAAACACCACGCCGCCGGTCAGATCAAGACTATGCCCGCCATCGGCGGCCAGCATCGCCTCCAGCCCCTTAATCCGCCCGGTCGCGTCAAAGCCAGCGCGCCAGCGATACAGAAACGGATGCCGCTTGCCGGTGGCGGCCATATCCGCCTTGCGTGAGAGCCGCAGCTTTACCGGCCGCCCGGTGACACGCGCGGCCAGTGCCGCCGCTGCCGCCACCCAGGATGCATTGCTTTCCTTGCCACCAAAACCGCCGCCCATGCGCCGGCAGCGCACGGTGATGCGGTTGAAATCACAACCCACCACGCGCGCCGCGATATGCTGCACCTCGGTCGGGTGCTGGGTGGAGGAGGTGATGGTGATATCGCCATCTTCCCCCGGCATGGCGATGGCGATTTGGCCTTCAAGATAGAAATGTTCCTGCCCGCCGGCGCGAAATTCACCTGATGTCTGCATGGGGGCAGCGGCGATCGCGCCCGCCGCATCGCCCTGGGTGATTTCCTGCGGCGGCAGCAAATAGGCCTCTGCCGCCAGCGCATCTTCGATTGAAAGAATCGCTGGCAGCGCCTCAATTTCCAGCTTCAACGCGGCAAGGGCCGCGAGTGCCGTATCACGCGTTTCCCCCACCACCAGCGCAATGGGCTGACCATGATGGCGCAACACGCCATCCGCGAAAAGCGGTTCAACTTCCCGGCCCGAGGGCGAGATATCATTCGACCCCAGCACATCCCGTGCGGTGAGCACCGCGACCACACCCGGCATGGCCCGCGCCGCCGCGACATCCAAAGCACCAAGCCGGCCATGCGCAACGGGCGAGAGAAGCAGCGCGCCATGCAGCAGCCCCGGCACTTCCGGCACATCATCCGCGAAAGGTGCGCGGCCCGTCACATGACCAAGCGCGGAATCATGGGCCAGCGCTGCCCCCTGGGCGAGTGGCGCATTCATGGCGCGATGAACCGCGGCGCGTGAGGCGTCGGCAGCGCCATGATTTCCGCCGCCGCATCAGGCCTCGCTGTGCGCCAATAAAGCCTGAGCAACAGATTGCGCGCCGCCACGCGGCGATATTCGGCAGTGCCGCGCAAATCATCCATAGGTGTGATGGCGCGCGCCAAAGCATCCCCCGCCGCGCGCGCTTGCGCTTCGGTGAAGGCCGCGCCTTCCAGCACCGCTTCGGCTTCATGCGCCCGCGCTGCCATGGGCCCACAGCCGCCATGGGCGATGCGCGCGCGGGTGATCACCTCGCCATCGCGTTCCAGCAGCACTGCAAGGCCAATGGCGCTGATGTCCTGATCATGCCGGCGCGAGAGCTTCTCGGCGGCGAAAATCGCGCCCGGTGTGGGCCGAGGCATGAAGACCCGCGCAATCACCTCATCTGGGCGGAGCGCATTGCGCCGATAGCCGAGCAGGAAATCATCAACCGCCACTTCCCGCGCCCCATCCGGCCCCGCCAGCGAAACCCGCGCGCCAAGCGCCAGCAAGGGCGGCAGCGCATCGCCGATCGGGCTCGCGGTGCCGAGGTTCCCGCCAAGCGTGCCGAGCGCACGTATCTGGCGTGACCCCAGCCGGCGCAGCAGCCCGGCAAAAGCAGTGAAATCTGCATCATGCGCCATGTGGTCGAGCAGCGCGGCATAGGGTTCCGCCGCACCCACCGAAAGCCCCTCTGGCCCCGCCATAATGCCACACAATTCCGCAACATCCCGCAGACAAATAATGGCGCCGGGATTCTCCCGATGTTCCGAAAACCGCAGGCCGAGATCAGTCCCGCCCGCCAAAATCCACGCCCCCGGGTGGTTGCGCTTCAGCCTTAGCGTTTCATCCAGGCTGCGCGGCAAGAAAAAGCGATGCTCGGGCGGGCCGAAGGCGGTGACAGCGCTGGCCTGCTGCGCCAGCGCGGTATCCTCCGCCACCGGCAAGGCCGCCATCGCATCCAAAATCGGCCGATAGCCGGTGCAGCGGCAGAGATTCCCGGCCAAAGCCTCATGCGCATCACCCCCCATGCGCGCATGGGCATAAAGCGACATGACAATACCCGGCGTGCAAAAGCCGCATTGCGTGGCCTCCGCCGCCAGCATCGCCGCCTGCACGGGATGCGGCGCGCCATCGGGGGCGGAAAGCCCTTCAACACTCCGCAGCGCCAGGCCATGCGCCTGACCCAGCGTCATCAGGCAGGCATTGACGGGCGCGCGGGCACCATCCGGCGCTTCAATCACCACCGTACAGGCGCCGCAATCACCCTCCGCACAGCCCTCCTTCGTGCCGGTCAGCCCAGCCGCGCG
>JBILPX010000126.1:0-8264 GCA_044373565.1 Roseomonas sp. | reverse complement strand
GTGCTGATAGCGCGCTTATCCTGCCGCTGATTGAAGGTGCGGCGCCGGATGATCCGACGCTTGCGGCGGCGGCGAAGGCAGCGCGCTTCAAGGCCAAGGCCGGAGAGGTTTTGGCCCTTCCAGGCGCCCATGGCTTCACTATCCTGGCCGGGATTGGTGGCGGTGAGGCAATCACCGATTGGGAAGCGGGGGGTGGCGCTGGCTTGGCCGCCGCCGCCGGGCGACGCTACGCTGTATTACTTGCGGATGGCGCAACACCGGAACAGTCATCGGGCTTTGCCGCGGGCGCGCTGCTGAATGCTTGGCGCTTCAATGCTTTGCGTGATGCCAGCAAGGACAAGGATACACCGCCCGCGCAGGTGACGCTTGCAGTGGCATCTCCCGCCAAAATGGAAGCCGCCTGGAAGCACGCCGAAGCAGCGCTGCGCGGGGTGCTTTACGCACGCGATTTGGTGGCGGAGCCAGGCAATCGCCTAAACCCCGAGAGCTTCGCGGAAAGGCTGCGCGCATTGCGAGAGTTTGGCCTGAAGGTTGAAGTGCTGGAAGGCAAGCGCCTGACCGCGCTTGGCATGGGCGCGCTCTCAGCTGTGGGCGGCGGGGCCGAGCATGGCCCCAGGCTTGTCGTGCTGCGCTGGCCGGGCAAGCTGAAGGCCGCGCCTGTTGCTTTTGTCGGCAAGGGGGTTTGCTTTGACACGGGCGGCATTTCCATCAAGCTCGCCGCTGGCATGGAAGAAATGCGCGGCGATATGGCAGGCGCTGCGGCTGCGGCAGGCGCGATGCTGGCGCTGGCGCTGCGGCAGTCTCCGGCGCCGGCAGTGGCTGTATTGGCGCTCGCGGAGAACGCCATTGGCGCTGCTGCCTATCGGCCCGGCGATATCCTGCGCACCCATAGCGGCAAGACGATCGAGGTGTTGGATACGGATGCGGAAGGCCGACTGATCCTGGCTGATGCGCTGGCCTATACCGCGCGGCGCTTTCGCCCGCGCGCGATGATTGATCTGGCGACGCTGACAGGCAGCATCATCACCGCACTTGGTCATCTCCGCGCTGGCGTCTTCGGCAATGATGAAGCGCTGACAGCGGCGCTGATGGCAGCCGGAGAAGGTGTTGCCGAACTATTATGGCCCATGCCGATTGATGATGAACACAGGGAGGTCCTGAAAAGCGACATCGCTGATCTGCGCCAATGCGCGCTGGCGGGCAGCGGCGCCTGGGGCGGGCGGTTCCTGTCCGATGCCTGCCATGCCGCCGCGTTCCTGCGTGAATTCGTGGAAGGCGCAAGCTGGGCGCATCTGGATATCGCGGGGGTTGAGGCGCGCGAAGAAGCCGCACCCTTGGGCCCGAAAGGGCCGAGTGGTTTTGGCGTGCGCTTGCTGGATCGCCTGGTGGCCATGCGCTTTGAACGCGACACATGACTGACATCGGTTTCTATCATTTGACGCGTAGCAAATTGCAGGATGCGCTGCCGAAATTGCTGGGCCGCGTGCTGGATGCTGGCGGGCGCGGTTTTATCTTGTGCGGCGATGCGGAACGCGCGCGCGCCCTGGATGCGGCGCTATGGCTGCCCGCTGATCCGCCCTGGCTGCCGCATGGCCTGGCCGGCGGGGAGCATGACGCGGCGCAGCCTTTGCTGATTGCCGATCAGGATGTGCCGCCCGCCAATGGCGCGCGTTTTCTGGTGCTGGTGGATGGCGCAGCAAGTGTATTGTTGCAGAATTATGACCGCGTGCTTGATCTTTTCGATGGTGGCGATGAAGCGGCGGTTGCAGCGGCGCGCGCACGCTGGGTTGTCGCCAAGGACGCCGGGCATAGCCTGACCTATTGGCAGCAAACTGACCGCGGCTGGGAGAAAAAGGCGAGCCACCCGCCGGCATCTTGACCCGTCCTGCCACCGCCCCCTACACGCCAATCTAAATTACAGGACCACCTTTCATGACCGATACCACCCAGGACCAAATGGAAATCCTGGCAGGGGCTTTGCCCTTCCTGAAGCGCTATGATGATCAGATCGTGGTGGTGAAATATGGCGGCCACGCCATGGGGGAAGAAGAAACCGCTTTGCGCTTTGGCCGCGATATCGCGCTGCTGGAGCAGGTGGGCGTGAACCCCGTGGTAGTGCATGGCGGCGGGCCGCAAATCAACGCCATGCTGAAGCGCCTTGATGTAAAATCCACCTTTGTGCAAGGGCTGCGCGTGACCGATGCCGCCATGCTGGATGTGGTGGAAATGGTGCTGGCGGGGCCGGTGAATAAGCAGGTGGCGGAAGCCATCACGCGCGCTGGCGTCATGGCGGTTGGTATTTCCGGCAAGGATGGCGGGCTGGTCCGCGCGCGGAAGCTCACGCGCACCTATCGCGATCCCGACAGCAATATCGAAAAAGTGCTTGATCTTGGATTTGTGGGTGAACCGGAATCCATCAACCCGCGCGTGCTGGAGCTGATGATTGGCGCGGATATCGTGCCCGTAGTGGCGCCCGTTGGGGCGGGGGCGGATGGCCAGACCTACAACATCAATGCCGATACGGTGGCGGGTGCGATTGCAGGCGCGCTTTCCGCTGAGAGGCTTTTGATGCTGACCGATGTGCGCGGCGTGCTTGGCCCGGATGGCAATTTCATCCCGGAACTGACAGTGGCCGAGGCGAAGAAGGGCATCGCCGATGGCTGGATTTCCGGCGGCATGATCCCGAAGGTGGAAACCTGCATCTATGCGGTTGAGCGCGGCGTGAAGGGTGCGGTGATCCTGGATGGCCGCGTGCCGCATGCCGTGCTGCGGGAACTTTTCACGGATGGTGGTGCGGGGACGTTGATCAGGCCGTGAAGGTTGGAGTATTCTCGAGCCAAGTTTTTCACTTGGCTTGAAAATGAGCTGTTTGTTTGATCGCATTTTCCGGAGAGCCAAGTGAAAACACTTGGCTTGAAAATGCTTAGTTTGGTCGCATTTTCCGAGTCGCCAAGTTAAAATACTTGGCTTGAAAATGCTTAGTTTGGTCGCATTTTCCGAGTCGCCAAGTGAAAACACTTGGCTTGAAAATGCTCTAGAACCGCTGGCTGTTTTTATCGGTTCGCCACACCATGGATTTTGCTGGGAAGCCCTTGGTGACAGGGTCAACCTGCCGACTAGCCGAACCGCTTGTTACATTGGGCTGCGGCAGGCCCAGGCGGTCCGCCACACATTGGCGAATGCGAAACAGTAGCGCATCATCCATATCTTGGCGCTGCATCAACGGCCGCAGCAGCGTATCCGCCACAGCACCCGCCAGGCGAATGGCGGTATCCGGGGTCAGCGCTGGCCGCGCCAGGAGGCTTGGAAACCATTCCGGATTGAAGCGCGCCCGATTGAGCACATCTTCCATGCTGGCAGGACGAATTCTTGCACTGCTGTTTTCTATCATAAGACTTATTGCAAGGCGGTCCCCTTGCGCAATCAACGCGTCGGTCACTGCTTCACCAATGCCGATGCGACGCGCGACAGCATGAAGTGTCTCATTCACGGGTGGTGATGCCACCAGCGCCAGTAAATCCTCTTCCTTCAACAGGGGCGAAAGGCGAATGACAGGCTCTGCCACGCGGATTTCCGTATCCGTAGCAAGTCGAAGCACAGCATCGCGCGGCACCGTGGAAAGATGCTTGGCGGCATCGGCGATGATGAAGCGGACTTGTTCCGCCGCATCCGCTGCCAGCAGCAACAGGATGGGCTGGACGATATTCGCCAGACGGTCGTGAGATGAAGAGGTGAGCGAGGGAAGGATACCCGCCACACGGCGCGCCAGAGCTTCGCGGACCGAGATATCTTCATCCTCAGTCAGACTCTGCAGCACCGAAAACGGCACGCGCGAATTGGAAATGACGCTGGCCCTGACGCGTGGTTCCTCATCCTTGGCAAGGAAGGCCAATACTTCATGCGGCGTGGTGGCGTTGCGCGCCAGCATCGTGCGGGTTGCGGCATCGCTTTCGCGCACGAGGCGCAGCATATTCTCGATCGTACCGCTCATGCCAAGACCTTCACCCTGCCAGGCGCAAGCTTGGGTTGGGGACCTGGGGTCAAGCCGGACGCGCGGGTTTCACACCTGGGAAGCATGAACCCATATTCCCCATGGCCCCCTAATCTTTCGTTACTGCGGAGCGTTGACAGCGCCCCCGCCCCGCCGCAAGGAAAGAAAAGTTTGCCGAAGGAACCCGCCCCATGAACATGACCGCTCTTCAAGCCCGTATCGAAACGCTTTGGGCCCAGCGCGACCAGCTTTCCCCTGCGACCACGGGGGCTGATCGCGCATCGGTTGAAGAAGCCCTGGAAATGCTGGATTCCGGCAAGGCCCGCGTGGCGGAGCCCGATGGGAATGGCGGCTGGAAGGTCAATCAATGGTTGAAGCAGGCGGTGCTGATGTCCTTCCGCCTGGCCGATTCCGCGCCGATGGAAATTTCGACCGGCGCTTATGACAAGGTGCCGCTGAAATTCGAAGGCTGGGGTGAGAATCGCTTTCGCGAAGCGGGCTTCCGCGTGGTGCCGGGCGCGGTGGTGCGCCGTTCGGCCTATATCGCGCGCAATGTGGTGCTGATGCCGTCCTTCGTGAACCTGGGCGCGCGCGTTGAAGAAAACACCATGGTGGATACCTGGGCCACGGTGGGTTCCTGCGCACAAATCGGCAAGAATGTGCATCTCTCAGGCGGCGTTGGCATTGGTGGCGTGTTGGAACCGCTGCAAGCGAACCCTGTTGTGATCGAAGATGATTGCTTCATTGGCGCGCGGTCCGAAGTGGTGGAAGGCGTGATTGTGGAACGCGGTTCAGTGCTTTCCATGGGCGTATTCATCAGCGCCACCACCAAGATTGTGGATCGCAATACGGGCGAGATTTTCATGGGCCGCGTGCCTTCCTACTCCGTGGTGGTGCCAGGTTCCTTGCCGGGTAAGCCGCTGCCGGATGGCTCGCCTGGGCCTTCGCTGTATTGCGCGGTGATTGTGAAGCGGGTGGATGCGCAAACCCGCGCCAAGACCGCAATCAACGAATTGCTGCGTGACTGACCCGCTCCCCCTGCTGCAAGCGCTGATCCGCTGCCCTTCCGTCACCCCGGAAGAAGGCGGCGCGCTTGGTGTGCTGGAAGCGGCGCTGATCCCGCTTGGCTTCACCTGCACGCGGCTGAAATTCGCGGAAGTTGATAATCTATTCGCCCGGCGCGGCCGACATGGGCCGCATTTTTGCTATGCGGGACATACGGATGTGGTGCCGGTCGGTGATCGGGCTGGCTGGCAGCATGATCCCTTCGGTGCGGAAATCGCCAATGGCATGATCTATGGCCGCGGCGCTTGCGACATGAAGGGCAGTATCGCGGCTTTTGTCGCGGGGCTGACTGATTTCCTCGCGCTGCGGCCAGATCATCAGGGCAGCATCAGCCTGCTGATCACCGGCGATGAGGAAGGGCCTTCCATCAATGGCACCGCGAAAGTGCTGGAATGGATGGCGGATAATGATCAGATCCCCGATATGGCGCTGGTGGGGGAACCGACTTCCAAGGTGACGCTTGGCGATACGCTGAAGATCGGCCGGCGCGGGTCCATGACGGCGCATATCACCGTGCATGGCATTCAGGGCCATTCCGCCTATCCGGAACGCGCCGATAATCCGGTGCATCGGCTGGTGCGCGTGCTGAATAGGCTGACGGCTGAGGCTTTGGACAATGGCAGTGATTGGTTCCAGCCAAGCACGCTGCAAGTGACCGGCTTTGATGTCGGCAATACCGCATCCAATGTGATCCCCGCCGCGGCCAAGGCTTTTTTGAACATCCGCTTCAATGACCTGCATCGCAGCAGCGGGCTGACCCAGCGCATTCGTGCCGTGCTGGAAGAAGAAGCGCCCAATCATGATCTGACTGTCACGGTTTCCGGCGAAAGCTTCCTGACCGAACCGGGGCCATTCGTGGCTGGGCTACAACGCGCCATTGAACGTGCGACGGGTTCGCAAGCCAAGCTTGATACGGGCGGCGGCACGTCTGATGCGCGCTTCATCACGCGCTATTGCCCCGTTGCGGAATTGGGCGCCGTTGGGGCCACCATGCATAAGGTCGATGAATGCGCCCCGATTGATGAACTTCGTAACCTTGCGGGGCTTTACCGCATGGCGCTTGAGGAACTGGTCGGCTGACCAGCGCCCCCCAAGGCGGCGTGGCGCGCGCGCTGGCTGGCGCGCTGATGCTCGCGCGTGGGCGCGCCGTGGGGCTGGCGGCATTTGAGAATACGCTGCCGGTCGCTGCCTATTCCTTTCGCGCCGCGGCAATCTGCCTGCCGATATTCCTTTTCTTCAAGGATCAGACCAGCCCACCCGAGGATGTGGTGCTCTCGCTTTTCGTGGATTTGCTACTGTTTGCGGCATCCTGGGCGGGCTTTGCCTTGGCGTCGCTCTACCTGGCCAAGGCCCTTGGCGTCGCAGATCGCTGGCCGCGTTTCATTGCTGCCTGGAACTGGTCTGCGGTGGTGCAATATCTGGCACTCGCGCTACTGAGCCTGCCGGGCTTGCTGTTGGGCGAGGGCGGTTTGCTCGACCTTGGTGGGTTATTGGCGCTGTTTTACGCGCTTTGGCTGGAATGGTTTGTAGCACGCCATGCGTTGCGGCTCAGCGCGCTGGGCGCGGCAGGGTTTGTCGCGCTTGATCTGGGGCTTGCCGTTTTTCTGGGTGGCCTTGCTGCGCGTATTACAGGGTGATGGTGGCGGTCTATTGCAAGAATTCAGGCGAAATCAGCCGCGGCAGAATCAAAGACACATCCGGCCACATGATCACCAGGCCCAGCACAGCGAGCATGGGCAGCAGCATAATGAGGGTATCCTTGATCACAGCACCTATCTTCATGCCCGCCACATGGCAGGCGATCATCAGACATAAGCCATAAGGCGGCGTGACCAGGCCGAAGGCCAGACTCACAATCCCGATCATGGCGAAATGCACGGGATGAATGCCGACGTCCATTGCCAGCGGTTGCAGGATGGCGCCGACAATGATGATGGCCGGAATCGCATCCAGGAAGCAGCCCACCACCAAAAAGACGCCGGCCACGAAAAACCCTGTGGCGACCTTGCCCATGCCCCAGGCGGAAACGCCGGCCAGGATGGCCTCAGGGATTTTGTAATAGGCGAGCAACCAGCCAAAGGCCGAAGCGGTGCCCACGCAAAACAGCGCCACCGCCGCCAGCCTTCCCGTTTCACCAAGCGCGCCGTAAAGCCCTTTCAAATCCATCTCCCGATAGACAATCAGGGAAAGCAGGCCAGCATAAAGCACGGCGATACAGGCGCTTTCAGTCGCGGTGAACCAGCCGAAAATCTTGCCGCCGATGATGATGAAAGGCGTCATCAGCGCGGGCAGGGAAATCCAGGTGGCAAACCCCAATTCCTTGAGGTTGGCGCGCGGATAGGTTGGGTAGCCGCGCTTCTTCGCATAGGCATGCACGGTTGCCATTTGCACCAAGCCAATCAGCAGGCCGGGAATGACACCCGCCAGAAACAGCGCGCCGATGGAAACCGTGAGCACGCCCCCCCAGACAATCATCAGAATGGAAGGCGGAATGATCACCGCCAGCACGGCAGATACAGCCGTGATGGCGACCGAGAAGCTATCATCATAGCCCTCCCGGCGCTGCGCTTCGATGAAGATTTTGGACTGCGATGCGGCATCCGCCGTGCTGCTGCCGCTGATGCCCGCAAAGAAAATGGACAGCACAACATTGATCTGCGCGAGCCCACCCGGAAAATGCCCGACCAGCGCGCGCGATAGTCGCACCAGCCTATCCGTAATGCCGCCCACATTCATCAGATTGGCGGTCAGCAGGAAGAAGGGCACCGCCAGCAGGATGAAGGAATTATAGGCGTTGAAGGTTTCCTGCATCAGCGTCATGGCGCCAAGGCGCGGTTCAATCAGCATCACCGGCAGGCAGGCCATGCCAAGTGCGACGGCCACGGGAACGCGGAGCGCCAGCAACGCGAAGAACCCGCCGAACAGGATCCAGGCCGCTTCACTCGGCGCCAATACATTACCGCCCATCATGGCGCTTCGCCCCCAAACAGCGTTTTCAGGTCATCGTAGAATTTGAGGCCACCAAATAGCAGCCAGGAAAAACCTAGAATCGGCCAGGCGAGGTGGATCAACCATAGCGGTAATTCTGCTAATTCACTGATGCGAAACCAGGCGAAATCCACGAATTCCATGCCGTACCACAGAAACGCCGCAGCAAAGCCGAGCACAAAAATACCGCTCACCAGATCAAGCGCGGCGCGCGGGCGGC
>JBILPX010000213.1:0-5813 GCA_044373565.1 Roseomonas sp. | reverse complement strand
ATGCTGCTGGGCTCTCGTGCAGCGGGTGGCTTCGGCTTGGTCTTTCCGGAGCAATTGGCCATCACACCAGATGGACGCACCGGCACAAGCTGCGCTGGTATTTATGATGATCAACAGATCGAGGGTCTGTCGCGCATCACCGCCATGATCAAGGATATGGGCGCGGTGGCGGCGGCGCAGCTTGGCCATACCGGACGCAAGGGCAGCGAGAAAAAACCCTGGCATGGCAAGCAGCAATTGCCCGCCGATCATGCGGATGGCTGGCAGGTGCGCGCACCATCGGCCATTGCCTATGGGGGGCGCTATATCTACCCGGTCAGTGAACTCAGCATCGCAGAAATCAAGGCGTTGCACCAAAGCTATGCCGATGCTGCGCGCCGCGCTTTGGCGGCTGGGTTTGAATGGCTGGAACTGCATTTCGCCCATGGCTATCTGGGGGCGAGTTTCCTTTCCCCGATCGCCAATCAACGCAGCGATGCCTATGGCGGCAGCCTGGAAAACCGGATGCGCTTTCACTTGGAAGCGATTGATGCGGTGCGCGCGGTCTGGCCGGAACGCTTGCCCCTGACGATGCGGCTTGGCTGCGATGATTTCAACGAAGCCGGCACACAGTTTGAAGATGCGATCATCGCGGTTGCCGCCATGAAACGCCATGGGCTGGATTTTGCCGATCTCAGCCTTGGCATGAATACGGATGAAACCCAGAACCTGCCCTATACCGAACCAGGCTTCATGGTGGGGCGCGCCAATCGCATCCGCCAGGAAGTGGGCATTCCGGTGGGAGTCAGTTGGAACCTCGGCATTCCTGCCATTGCCGATAGCGTCATCCGTCAGGAATTGGTTGATCTGGTCTTTCTGGGCCGGCCTGCCTTGGCCAATCCGCATTGGCCCTTATGGGCAGCACGGGAATTGGCCCATCAGGACCCCTTTTCCCTGCTGCCAGAAGACTGGTCCTGGTGGCTGCGCAACCGGCCTGGTTCGCCCAATTCGCATGGCCTGCCGGCCCCCTCCGCCACGCCCACAGCGGTACCAAACTTCGGCAAAGGGTGACGTTTTTCGTGATTTACTTCATAAAATTCAGTAACTTAACCGCCTATAGCGCGCTGAAAGACCGGGTTGCCCATGGCCGCAAAAGTGCATCTGTATCTGTCAATCAAATCGTTCTAGTCTGAATGTCATGGCTTCGGAGCATAAACGGGAGGGGGCTGCCGCTGCCGCGCTTCTAGCGCGGGAAGCAAAGGCATTGAGGGGTCGGCTCTACGGGCCGGTCCTGCTTGGCCTTGCGCTGGCCCTTGCCGCCGTGGCGCAGGCGCTGCTGATCGCGCGCCTGCTGGCCGCGCTTTTGGGCGGAGCCCCGGCTTCATGGGCGGATTTCATCGGCGCCGGGGCGCTCGCCTTGATCATGGCGGGGCTTGGCATCGCCCAGGAACGCGCCCAGACCGCCGCCGGGGAAGAAGCCAAAGCCAGCCTCCGCGCCCGCATCTTCGCGCGGCTTTTGGCGCAAGGCCCCGCGGATCAGCGCCCAGTAGGGGAGAAAAGCGCGTTGGTGGTGGAACGCGTGGAAGCCATGGAAGGCTATTTCGCGCGCTGGATGCCGGCTGCCATCATCGCTGTTGTCGCGCCGCTGCTGATCGCCGGCTGTGCCGCGTTCTTTGATCCGATGAGCGGGCTTATCCTGCTAGTGGCGGGCCTTCTGGTGCCGGTGGCGCAGGCGGTTTCCGGCATTGGTGCGGCGCAGGCCAGCCGGCGCCAATTCGCATCACTGCAACGGCTTTCCGGGCGCTTTTTGGATCGTATGCGCGGCCTGCCCGTGCTGGTGCTGTTCAATCAACAGCATGCCGAAACCCAAAGGCTTGCCGCGGCGGCCGAGGAATTGCGCCAACGCACCATGCGCGTGCTGCGCGTTGCCTTCATTTCCTCAGGCGCCATGGAATTGATCGCGGCGGCTGCGCTGGCCTGTCTTGCGATTCGTCATGGCGCGGTGCTGACCGGCGCGCATCCTGATCCTGTGATGGCGTTTTTCGTCGTGCTGCTCGTGCCGGTGTTTTTTCTGCCGCTGCGCGCCTTTGCCGCTGCCTATCATGAACAGCTTGGCGCGCGCGGTGCGGCGGCGGACCTAGCCCCCTTGCTGAACCAACCAGAAGAAACCGGGCTGCTGCTGGAAGAAGTGCCGCCGAAGGTGACCATCACCTTCCAGGATGTGCGGCTTTCCTATGATCCATCGCGCCCGCCCGCCTTGGATGGGCTTTCCTTCCGTGTGTTGGCCGGTGAGACGCTGTTGCTGACGGGCGCATCAGGTGCTGGCAAAACTTCAGCGCTGCGTATCCTGATGGGATTCGCCCGGCCTGAATCGGGGCGCGTTGCGATCAATGGCCAGGATGCGATGCTGCTGAAGCCTTCTGAATTGCGGCGCCTGTCATCCTATGTCGGGCAGCGCGCGCATTTGTTCCGCGCCACATTGCGCGAAAACATTCGCCTGGCACGGCCTGATGCGGATAATGCCGCCGTGCTGGCCGCCGCTGAAGACGCGCAGGTAATGGATTTTGTGCGTGACCTGCCGCAGGGGTTGGATACGCTGATCGGCGAAGGCGGCTTTGGGCTTTCCGGTGGCCAGGCGCAGCGCGTGGCGCTGGCGCGGGCGTTTTTGCGTGACACGCCCTTGGTGCTTTTGGATGAACCCACCGCGCATCTTGATCCGGGCACCGAGGCTTCCGTGCTGGATGCTTTGCGCCGGCTTTGCGTGGGCCGCACTGCCATTATCGCCACCCATGCCAAGGCGGCGCGATCCTATTTCGGCCAAAGGCTGGAAATCGCCGATGGGCGTGCGCAGGGCAGTAGGCTCGCGGGGAATGATTAGGCCATGACCGCTGATCTTTTCCGCGTATTGAGGCTTTGGCTGGAACGCTCCGGCTGGTTGGTGGTGGGGATCATCGTCACCGTGATCTCGGCTTTGGCGGGTGTTGCCCTGCTGGCCTTTGCGGGCAAGCTGGTGGCGGCATCGGTAGGTGGGGCGGAAAGTGCCGCGCTTGCCGCGGCGGGCGTGATTGCACTGCTGTGGTTGCGCCCGCTGATCCTGCTGCGCCCGATCATGCGCTATCTGGAAAGGTTGGCCACACATGAAGCGACCTTCCGCGCTTTGGCCGATATGCGTGTGTGGTTTTTTGGGCGCCTGGCTGAGCGTCTGCCGACCGGGCTTGGTTTGCGCCGCGCGGGAGATTTGCTTGGGCGCATGGTTGCAGATGTGGAAGCGCTGGATGGGCTTTATCTGCGCGCGCTGGTACCGGCGGCGGCTTCCATCGCCGTGGTGCTGGCGATTGCGCTGATCCTGGGCGCGGCGGACCCTTGGCTTGCCGTGGTGGTGGCACTGCCGCTGACTGCGGCTTTGGTGCTGCCGCTGTTGCTGGCGCCGGATGCGGCGCGGACGGCAGAAGCAACCTCCCGCGCCCAAGGCGAATTGCGCGCCGCGACGGTGGACCCGCTGACCGGGCTTGAAGACACGCTGGCGGCCAATGGCGAAAAGCGCGCGCTGGCGCGGGTGGCCCAGGAAGATAGGGCGCTGTCTGGTGCGCAACGCGCCTTGGCACGCCGCGCTGCCTGGGGCGGGGCGGCGGGTGCTTTGCTCACGCAAGTGGCGCTGCTCGCCGCACTTGGTTGGACCATGATGGCGGGGCAGCCCGCGATGGCGGCGGGGGTGCTGGCTGTGTTCCTGGCGATTGCGGCGGCCGAGGCTTTGGGGCTGATGCCGCGCGCCGGGGCCGCGGTAGCGGCGGCGGCGGCGGGTGCGCGGCGGCTGTTTGAAGCGGCTGATGCGGCGGAACCTGTGCCCGATCCGGCTTCGCCCAGCGCGGCGCCTTCGGGCCATGCGCTGGTGTTGCGTGATGTGGTGTTTTCCTGGGCGCCGGATCGGCCCCTGGTGTTTGATGGGCTTGATCTTGATGTGCCGGAGGGCGCGCGCATTGCGCTGCTGGGGCCTTCGGGCACCGGCAAATCAACCTTGGCGGCGCTATTGCTGAAATTCGCCGCACCCCAGCAGGGCAGCATCACCTTGGGTGGTGTTGATATCGCCACCTTGCCTGCTTCGGTAGTGCGGGATCGCATTGCCTGGCTGACGCAGGATGCGCGGTTGTTTGATGACAGCATCGCCGCCAATCTGCGATTGGCCGCGCCGGATGCGGATGACGCCGCGCTTTGGCGCGCGCTCGACCGCGCGCGCATTGGCGATGTAGTGCGCGCCCTGCCGGAAGGGCTTGAGACGCAATGCGGTGAGGCAGGGGCGCGGTTTTCCGGCGGTCAGGCGCGGCGGATTGCACTGGCGCGCGCGCTGCTATCGCCTGCGCCAGTGCTGATCCTGGATGAACCGGCTGCCGGCCTGGATGCCGCGACGGAACACGCCTTCATGGAAACGCTGGACGAAGCGACCGCAGGGCGCAGCGTGATTTTGATTTTGCATCGGCTGACCGGCGTGGAACGGCCAAGCCGCATTCTGCGCCTGGTGGGCGGCAAGGCTATTGCGGCGACGGGGTGAAGCGGGCCAGGCGCTAGCTCTTCATCCCGGCCAGATGCGCGACACAGCGCGCAAAGCCGTGCAGGTCGCGGCAGCGCGCGGCTTCTTCCATCCGGTTCACCCTACCCTATGGCGACGACGAGGGGGAGAAATTTGACCTTGTCCTGCCGTCCAATACTGCCGCTATACCCACCGTATTGTTCACTTTTAGATATGAGCGGTAGACTGAATAAAAAAATGTTGACAATTAGGAAGAACTGGGATGATAACAAATGGAAAATTCGTGACCGAGGAGGCAGAAAAGTCATGATAGATTTAGTCAATCCAACCGCTCGCAACACAGATTTAAAGTTGCTGCATCCAGTTTTTCGAACGGCATTGACTGAGCTAATCTCTGATCTTCAGCGCCAAGAAATACCTCTATATGTTTTTGAAGCGACCAGAACGCCGGTGAGGCAGGCTTATCTTTATGCCCAGGGGCGGACCCGGCCCGGGCCTTTGATTACCTATGCAGAGCCTTGGCGTTCCTATCACCAATTTGGACTAGCGGTAGACATGGTTTTTGGTGGTCCAGGGAAGTGGACGTGGAACGAACCGAAGAAAGGTATGTGGAAGAAATTCCATGAGCTCGCCAAGAAACGCGGATTGATGCCTCTTGATTTTGAGACACCGCACATTCAGCTTTCGGGAATTTCAAGCAATGCTCTGGCCGCGGGGCGGTTCCCAGACGGTGGCGATGAAACTTGGGCCGAAACGCTTGCTGGAATGATCGTTGCATGGGTAGGACAGCCCCTCGCTCCTCCCGCGCCCTCAATCTTTGAAAAGGCTCCTGTCGGCCCCATTTAGGCGCGCGGAAAATCCGCTATATGACATTTCAGGCCGAGCGATTCCAATTGGCTTGAAATGCAACCCAGTTGAATCGAGAAGCATGGGGACTTGAGCAATTTCAGCGAGTCTTTGATACCGCAAGCCTGCTACCTAAGTCGCAAGGCCGCATCGTACTCGGGTCAGTACTGCTTATTGATTTTCAGTGATACCAAATGCGCGACACAGCGCGCAAAGCCGTGCAGGTCGCGCCAGCGCGGCGCTTCTTCAACCGGGTTCACCACCAACACGCCGCCCGCCGCGGCGATGCCGCCATCAAGCATGAGATTATCGGTCAGGCCGAAATCCTCCACCTCCATGCCATCGGCATCTTCCCAGGCGCCATTGGCGCGCCGATGCACTGCGCCGCGTAAATGCGCCAGGCTGCGCATGGTGAAATTCCCCGGCGCATTGCTGTATCCCAGCACCGGCCTGCCAAGTGCGC
>JBILPX010000419.1:0-2517 GCA_044373565.1 Roseomonas sp. | reverse complement strand
CGCACCCAAAGGTCGCGCCAAATACCAGAATGGGTTTTCGCATTGGGGCGATTGAATTCAACCATCGCGGCAATGGAAGCGGCAGCGGACGCTTCAGGTGCATCAGGCGCGAAAGCTAATGGATCGAAACCATTGAAGCTACCCACCGTGACACCTTCAGCGCGCGCCACCGCCATGGCTTCCTGACCAAGCCGCCGCCATAGCGGCAGCAATTCCGGCCGGGCCAGCGCATCGGCAATGCCTTTCTCGCCCAGCGCCTGCGTATAAAGCATGGAGCTATAGGCGATCTTGCCCCAGAGATAGCCCCAGATATTCTCCGTCATGATCGTATCGGGTTCGAAATGATCACTCAACATGCGGTGCAATGCCGTCAGGCGCGGCGTGATTTCACCCGTCAATTCGCCGAGCACCAGCGCGCCGCGCCCGCCATAGATGATCCGCCCCGGCGCCAGCCAATCGGCGCTAAAATTGACGAAGCAGCCAATGGTGCGCGCGTCACCCAAAATAGGTGTTATCAGCGCCTCACAAAGTCCGTTTTGCAGCGAAACCACATAGCCATCAGGCGCCAGATGCGGCGCGATGGCGTGGCAGGCGGCTTCCGTATCCTGCGCCTTTACACAAAGCAGCACGCGGCGGAACTGGCCCTTCAGCGTGGCCGGCGTATAGGCGGGGGCAGAGATGCGGTGCGGGTCAACCGGGCCTTCGATGGTAAGCCCGATGGCCGGGTCTCGGATCGCGGCGACATGTTCCTCGACGATATCCACGAACACCACGGCATGACGCGCGCGCACCAAAGCGGCACCCAAAGTCCCGCCAATGGCGCCCGCGCCCCAGATCAGGATGGGGCCATGATCCACCGCTTCACGGATGGCGCGTTGTTCGGCTTCACTCGTCATTGCAATCTCCTTGAGCACGCAGGCTGCCGCAAAGCGCCATCCCTTGCCAAGGGCAGGGCAAGACAGCAGGGTGGTGGCGCACCTATTCGCGGAATCACGCGCTTGCCCCTGCCCTGCACCTGCCGCCTATGACGCCGCGCTGGAATAGCCTGACGGGTAATTTGCGCGGCGCGGTGCTGATGAGCCTGGCGGCGATGCTTTTTGCCGGGGAAGCGCTTGCGATCCGCTATATGAATGAACGCGGCATACCAACGGCGATGCAGCTTTTTGCGCGGTCCTTCGGGCAATTGCTATGGGTCATGCCGCTGTTGCTGCAAAGCGGCTTGGCCGTTTTCCAGACGAAGCGGCGCGGGCTGCATATCCTGCGCGGCGCGGCAAGCTTGCTCACCTGGGGCTTCTATTTCCTGTCCTTCGTCTTTCTCGATCTTGCGACTGCCACCGTTCTGTCCTTCACCAATGTCATGTTCACCACGCTACTCGCGGGACCGGTGCTGAAGGAACGTATCGGCGCGGCGCGCTGGGCGGGCACCATGGCGGGGTTTCTGGGTGTTGTGCTGATGCTCCGCCCCGGGGCAGAGATTTCCCTCATTGGCGTGGTGCTGGCACTTGCTTCGGCGGCCAGTTGGTGCGGGATAACACTCACCAGCCGCATGCTGGCGCAGACGGAACGCAATGAAACCGTCCTTGCCTGGGTGGGGCTGGTGACCAGCCTTGGCATGCTGCCCTTCGCCGTTTCCGCCTTCACGCCGGTCAGTGCCTTTGACCTGCTGTTCCTGCTGGCCTTCGCCATCACCACGCCCGGGATTATTTGGCTGTTGACCTCGGCCTATCGTGCCGGAGAAGCCTCGGCCGTCGCGCCCTTTCAATATCTGCGCCTTTTGCCCGTGGTGGGCTTTGGCTGGATTTTCTTCGGTGAAGTGCCCGATCCCTGGACCTGGCTTGGCGGAGGGATCATCCTGGCCGGCGCGCTGCTGATCACCATTGCCGAGACGCGCAGAAAAAATTGAGCGGAGGAAACCATGGCAGACCCCATCGCGGCTGATCGCATCGAAATCACGGTGCTGGTGGATAATGTCACGGATAGTCTTTCCTCCACGCCGAGTTTCGTGACGCGCGAATGGGTGCGCCTGCAACGCCAGGGCATGAAGCGCACCATGGGTGGTGCGCTCTGCTGCGCCAATCATGGGCTGTCTTTGGTGGTGCGCGCCGAATTGGGCGGCGCACCCCGCACCGTGTTGTTTGATGGCGGCCCGGTGGATTACGCGGTGGAACGCAATGGCACGCGGCTTGGCGTGGATTTTGCCGCGATCGAGGCCATGGTGCTGTCCCATGGCCATTGGGATCATGCGGGAGGCTTGCCCAAGGCGATTGAAATGACACGTGCGGCCAATGGCGGGCACGCCGTGCCGCTATACTTGCACCCTGGGATGTTCCGCGAACGCGGCAGCCGCCAGGCGGATGGCGGCGTTTTCCCGATGGATAAGGTGCCGCCACCGGATGGCTGGGCGGCGATGGGTGCAGCGCCCATTGTGGTGCGCGATGAGCACATCATCGCCGATGGCTTTTACGTCAGTGGAGAAATCCCTCGCACCACCGCGTATGAAACCGGCCTGCCCGGCCA
>JBILPX010000125.1:0-8299 GCA_044373565.1 Roseomonas sp. | reverse complement strand
GCCGCACCCATAAGCTCGTGCGGCTCATGGCTAAGGGCGGCAAGCCCATTGTTGCCGCCGTGGAAGGCTGGGCAGCGGGGGCCGGCATGGCGGTGGCCTGTGCCTGCGATACCATTGTTGCTGCGGAAAATGCGCGCTTCACTGCTGGTTTCCACAAGATCGGCCTGATGTCCGATATGGGCCTGCCGCATTTCCTGCCCGCGCGGGTTGGGGTGGGCCGCGCGCGGCGCATCCTGTTTTTCCATGAAGTAATTGCCGCACCGGAAGCGGAGCGTATCGGCTTGGTTGATTTTGTGGCGCCCCCAGGCAAAGCCTTGGAAGTGGCATTGGAAAAAGCGCACTTCCTGGCCGCTGAAGCGCCTGGCCCCATCGCCTTCACCAAACAAATCCTGGCCGATGGCTTGGATGAGGCTTTGGCGCAGGAACAAACCTATCAGGCTGCGCTGTTCACGACCGAAGATTTCAAGGAAGGCCGCGCCGCCTTTTTCGCCAAGCGCAAGCCGAATTTTACGGGAGGCTGAAGTGATGATCGAAGCTCGCGAGACCCAGGATCTGAACCTGCTGGAAGATGAAGCCTTCCGCCTACATGTGCGCAGTTGGATTGAGGCTGAATATCCAGCCGAATTACGCAATCCACCGAAGCGCCTGCATTGGGATGAAAACAAGCCCTGGTATTTCAAGATGGCCGAGAAAGGCTGGCTTTGCCCCGGCTGGCCGCGCGAATTTGGTGGGCTTGGGCTGTCCCCGGCGAAGCAGATTATCTTCACCGAGGAGGTGGAACGCCATGGCTGCGCGCGCACCAATGACCATGGCATTGTCATGGTTGGGCCGCTGCTGATTAACCACGGCACGCGCGAACAGCAGTTGCGGTTTTTGCCGAAGATTCTCTCCGGCGAACATATCTGGTGCCAGGGCTATTCCGAACCCAATGCAGGGTCGGATTTGGCGGCGTTGCGCACGGAAGCGGTGCTGGATGGCGATACCTATGTGGTGAATGGCCAGAAGATTTGGACCACACTCGCCATGGATGCCAATTGGTGCTTTCTGCTGGTGCGCACGGATAAGAATGCGAAGAAGCAGGAAGGCATTTCCTTCCTGCTGGTGGATATGAACACGCCCGGCATCACGGTGAAGCCCATCATCAATCTGGAATATCACGACGAATTCTGTGAGGTATTCTTCGATAATGTGCGCGTGCCCGCGGCCAATCTGGTTGGCACGCCCAATCGCGGCTGGGATATGGCGAAGGCGTTGCTTTCTTTTGAGCGCATCTATCTGGGATCGCCGCGCCTTTCGGCTTATGCTTTTTCGCGCCTGAAACAGCTCGCGGAACGGATGGGGGTTTGGGAAGATGCGGTGTTCCAGGATACCTACGCCAAGCTCCGGCTGGATCTGGACGATCTGAAATCGCTCTACGGCGTTTTCGTGGATAAGGTCAGGCGTGGTGAAACGCTGGGCCCCGATGTTTCCATGCTGAAGGTGTTCCAGACCGAACTTTTCCAGCGCATCACCGATACCATGCTGGAAATTTGTGGGGAGAACGCCGGCTTGCTCGACCCCATGGAAGGCAATCGCAACCTGAATCCGACAGGGCTTTATATTCAGGCGCGACCTGCCACCATTTATGGCGGGTCCAACGAAATCCAGCGCAATATCATCAGCAAGAACGTCCTCGCGCTGCCGGGCTAAGGCAGTGCGCACATCACAGGAAGAAGAATCATGAGCGATCTTTGGCGCCTTACCGCAACCGATCTCGCGGCACGCATTCGGTCAAAACAGGTCTCCGCCACGGAAGCCGCAAAGGATGCGCTGGCGCGGCTTGATGCGGTGAATGCGAAGATCAATGCCGTGGTGGATCACCGCCCGGCAGAAACCCTGGCCGATGCCGCGCGCATTGATGCCATGATCGCGCGTGGCGAGGATGCCGGGCCGCTCGCCGGCGTGCCCATCACCATTAAAGTGAATACGGATCAGCAGGGCTACACCACCACCAATGGGCTGCGCCTGCAAAAGGATTTGGTTGCGAAGCAGGATAATCCAGTGGTCGCCAATCTGCGCAAGGCGGGCGCGGTGATTGTTGGGCGGACCAATACGCCGGCCTTTTCGCTCCGTTGGTTCACGCGTAATTCGCTGCACGGGCACACCAAGAATCCGCGCGACCCCGGCATTACGCCTGGCGGTTCTTCGGGCGGCGCGGCGGCCGCGACCATGGCCGGCATTGGTGCCATTGGGCATGGTACGGATATTGGCGGTTCCATTCGCTACCCGGCCTATGCCTGCGGTATTCACGGGCTGCGCCCGACACTGGGGCGCATTCCGGCGTGGAATGCTTCTGGCGCTGAACGTCATGTTGGCGGGCAGGTCATGGCGGTCAGTGGGCCGCTTGCGCGGAGCATTGCTGATGTGAAGCTCGCTTTCGGCGCCATGTGCACGCGCGACATTCGCGACCCCTGGTGGGTGGATGCCACCATGGAAGGCCCACCTGCGCCGAAGCGTGCGGCGCTTTGCCTGGCACCCGATGGCATGAAGGTGCAGCCAGAAGTGCAAGCCGCGCTCCGCGATGCCGCCAAGCGCCTGGAAGCCGCTGGTTGGACGATTGAGGAAACGGATACACCCCCCTTGCGTGAACCCGCGCAATTGCAAGCGATGCTCTGGCTCGCGGAAAGCCGCCGCGGCTTGAACAATGCGCTGCAACAGGAAGGCGATCCCGATGCGAGCTTCATCTTCGCGCAAATGGAAGCGCTTTGCCCGAACCCCGATCTGAACAGCTTCATGGATGCGCTGCAAAAGCGGTCCTATTTCCTGCGGCTTTGGATGGAGTTTTTCGAACGCTTCCCGGTCGCGATCACGCCAGTTTCCGGCGAGTTGCCCTTCCGCGATCAGGAAGATGTCGAAAGCCCTGCCGCTTTCCGCCGCATCATGGAAGCGCAACTGACGCAAGTGGGTCTGCCGCTGATGGGGCTGCCTGGGCTTACCGTCACCACGGGTACGGTGGGGCGCGTGCCTGTTGGTGTGCAATTGCTGGCCGCCCGCTACCGCGAAGACTTGCTGCTGCAAGCCGGCGCCACCATTGAAGCTGCCGGCGCGCCGATTACGCCGATTGATCCGGTCGGGTGATTACACCCGACCGGTTCCAACACTACGAAACGATGAAAGCCTTGGCCTTGGCGTCGTAATCGCCATAGCCAAGCGTATCCCGCAATTCAGCCGAAGGCAGCGCGCTGGCCGCTTCCGAAAGTCCTGCTTGCAGTGCGGCAAGCCCGGCCTTCATGCCCGCTGCGGCAGGAGAGAGCATACCAGTGGGGTAAGTGCCGATCTTGAAGCCAAGCGCCTTGGCTTCATCGCGCGTCGGTGTGGCGCGCGCTCCGCCTGGGGAAAGCACCGCGAAGGAAGGCCGTCCCTTCGCAGCCGCCACCGCACGATGGATTTCCGCATCATCGGCGGGGCTATCCAGGAAAAGAATATCCGCGCCTTCTTCGACAAACATCTCAATCCGCGCCACCGCCTCATCAATGCCCGCCGTTGGGCGGCAATCGGTGCGCGCCAGAATCAGGATGCCGGATTCCTTCGCCGCTTCAACAGCCGCGCGGATTTTCATGCGCGCTTCTGCGCGTGGCAGGCAGGGCTTGCCGGCGGCGGTCAGGGCGCGCGGCGTGATCTTGTCTTCAATCAAGATCGCGGCGGCACCGGCGCGGCCATAAGCGCGCACCGTGCGCTGCACATTCATCGCATTACCATAGCCATGGTCGCCATCGGCCAGCACCAGCGTATTCGGCGCCGCACCGCGCACCATGTTGAAACTGTCGAACATTTCGGCGAAGGAAATCAGGTCCAGATCCGGCCCGCCCAGGCGGCTGGCGGCTACGCAGGAACCGGACAGAAAGGCAGTCTCAAAGCCTGCGCCGGTGGCGAGCTTAGCGCTCAGCCCATCCCATACGGCGGGCATGACAACGAAATCAGGCTTGGCAAGCAAAGCGCGCATTTTCTCGGGCGGGGTCATGATGTTTCCTCAATCAGGGTGAATAAGCCTCACGCTAGATCGGATTGCGCTGGCAACCAAGGCCCGCGCCTTGCTGGTCCAGCAGGCACCGCCTAACCTTACGCCACAAAAGCAAGCTCCGAGGAACCGCCATGCCGATCATTGACTCCCAGGTCCATGCCTATGAACGCAACCATCCCGGCCGCCCCTGGCATGCGGTGCTGCATGGTCCGCCCGAGGTCACCGGCGCTGATATGGTGAAGGCCATGGATGCGGTCGGCGTGGATGGCGCAATCCTGGTTTCCGCCTTCACCATGTATCGCTTTGACGCGAGCTATGCGGTTTCTGTACGCAATACCTATCCGGATCGCTTCGCAATGGTGAAGCCCGTTGATCCCAATGATGCCGGAGTGGCGGAAACCATCGCCGATTGGCAGGCAACACCTGGCGCGGTTGCCATTCGCATCATGATGCGTGGCGATGTTTCCGCCGATCCTGCCGATCCCGGCATCAATCACGTACTGGCCACCGCGGCAAAGCGTGACCTGCCCGTCAATTTGCTTTGCTGGGGCCGGCTTGATCAGGTGCATGAATTGGCGCGGCGCAATCCGGATACGCGGCTTGTGATTGATCATCTTGGGCTGCAACAGCCCTTCGAACCGCCACGGTTGGAAAACGGTTTTGATGAATTGCCGAAGCTGCTGGCGTTGGCAGCTTTCCCAAACATCGTCGTCAAAATCAGCGGCGCCTGCACGCTTTCGCGAGGCGAATACCCTTACGCCGATATCTGGGAACCGCTTGCGCGTATTTTCGATGCCTTTGGTATGCAGCGCTGCCTTTGGGGTACGGATTGGACCCGTGCGGTGGAGTTGATGACCTATGCGGAAGGCGTGGATGCTTTCTTGAAATCCAATCGGCTTTCTGACACTGATCGCGCTATATTGATGGGTGAAGCCACCAGCCGCGCCTATCGCTGGACACCGGGGGGTAAGTAAGGGCTGGCGCGGGATCATCAAAACTGCCAGCCTCTACTAAAATCTTGCCGAGGAAACCCAGAATGAAGCGACGCCATCATGATGCGTGACAGCCGCTTGGATGGCCGCGCTGCCTGGACGCGTTTGGCGATTGCGCTTCTGATTAGCATGATCGGCAGCGCGCCGATGTGGACTGTGGTGGTGGTGCTGCCCACCGTACAAGCGGAATTCGGCACGCTGCGCGCTGGCGCTTCGCTTCCCTATACCATGACCATGGTGGGCTTCATGGTGGGTGGCGTGCTCATGGGCAAGCTGTCGGACCGCTTTGGCGTCATGGTGCCGGTGCTGATTGGCGCCACCTCCATCGGGCTTGGCGGCATCGCGACCTATTTTGCGCCGAGCCTTCTCACCTTCGGTCTTTCCTATGGCGTGTTGCTGAGTTGCTTTGGCGCGGCGGCGGTATTCAGCCCGCTGATTGCCGATGTCTCGCTATGGTTCGAAAAACGCCGCGGCATTGCCTTGGCGCTGGCCGCTTCCGGCAATTACTTCGCCGGCACTTTCTGGCCGACTTTGCTGCAATGGGGCATTTCCACGATCGGCTGGCGCCAGGCGCATCTGATCATGGGGATTGCGAGCTTCCTCACCATCGTCCCGCTTGCCCTGCTGTTGCGCACCCGCGCCCCCATGCCGGCAGTGGCCGCACCTGGCACCATCGCGCCGCGCAATCCCATGGCGCTCGGGCTTTCGCCTAATGTTTTGCAGACACTGATCATCCTGGCAGGCATCACCTGCTGCATCGCCATGGCCATGCCGCAGGTGCATATCGTCGCCTATTGCGTGGACCTTGGTTTCGGCGCGGCGCGCGGCGCGCAGATGCTCTCCGTCATGCTCGCCAGCGGTATCGCTTCACGGCTGATATTCGGCTTCATCATGGACCGTATCGGCGGTGTCAGAACGCTCGTGCTCTCCTCACTGCTGCAAGGCATCGCATTGCTGATGTTTCTGCCATCTGATGGCTTGATGGCGCTGCTCCTGGTGTCCTTCATGTTCGGCCTGTTCCAAGGCGGTCTGGTGCCCTGCTACGCGATGATTGTGCGTGAAAACTTTCCACCATCTCAGGCCGGTAGCCGAGTGGGCCTGGCGCTTTCTTCCACCATGGTTGGCATGGCCATTGGCGGATGGATGGCGGGCGCGCTGTTTGACGCAACCGGCGGCTATACGGCGGCGATGTGGAACGGCATTGCGTGGAACCTGGTTAATCTTTCCATCGCGCTTGGGCTGCTGTGGCGGCTTAGAGCATTTTCAAGCCGAGTGGTCTCACTTGGCGGCTCGGAAAATGCGACCCAAAAAAGGATTTAGTGCGTGTACGGTGAACGAATGTGAACGGGACGCGCACTAATCGCCGGCAGAGGGCCTTCGCGTGAACTTGGAAGAAGGCCTGCGCTTCACCCAATTCTCTCCCAATACAATTCCAATTGCTGCATCGCGCCATCCACCATGCGCGCTGGCGGTTTCAGCCAAACGCCCACGCCTTCCGCGCGTACCTGCCGCAGCTGGTCGCCGCCGATGCGATCCGCCATATTGCTGTCATCCACGCGGGTAATCAGCACCTGCCCATCGAAAGTGTAATTGCCGGTATAGCCAGACCAGAAGCGCTTCACGCCTGGCGGTAGCACGGCGCGGCCATCACCCGTTGCGGCCTGCATGCGCTGCGGGCCGAATTGCACAATGCCTGTCGGCTCCGGCCCGTATTGATGATGCTCCAACGGCTGGCCCGCCGCATCGGTCGCGCTCACGCGCAGTAATTGCCAGGTACCAATCAGGGAAATCATCTTCGTCCTTTCAGGCGGCTGCCCGCGCATCTTCCAAAATCATCGCGGCCGCCTTTTCACCAATCATGATGGAAGGCGCATTGGTATTGCCGGCGACAACGGATGGCATGATGGAAGCATCCGCCACGCGCAACCCCGCCACGCCATGCACACGCAATTGCGGATCAACCACGCTATTGCTGCCAATGCCCATGGCGCAACTGCTGGATGGGTGGTGATTTGTTGATCCTGTTTCGCGCACAAAGCGTTCCATATCGGCATCGCTGGTGAAAGCTTCACCCGGCACCAATTCCCCCATCGCAAAGGCCTTCAAGGCCGGCTGTTCCGCCAGCTGCCGCGCAAGCCTTATGCCCGCCAGCATCGCCCGCATATCATACTCGGTCGAGAGAAACCCGAAGGTAATCGCCGGCGCGGCAAACGGATCGGGGCTTGCCAGGCGCACCGTGCCGCGCCCTTCCGGGGCCAGATGCACCGGGCTTAGCGTGAAGCCGGAAAACGGGTGTGGAATAACACCCTTTTTGTTGCGTTCCAGCGTGCTCCATTCCAGCAGATTGATCTGTAAATCCGGCTGTTCCAGGCGCGGGTCGGTTCTGGTCAATACCCCCGTGCGCACTGCATTCACCGCCATGGGGCCGCTGCGAAACAAGCCATATTGCAGCGCTGCGGCAATTTTGCGCGGCCAACTATTTTCCAGATCATTGAAGGTAACGGGTTTGGCACAGCGCCACATCAGATAGACGCAGAAATGATCATGCAGATTGGCGCCCACCGCCGGCATATCGCGCAGCACTGGAATGCCCATGGCTTGCAAATGCTCCGCCGGCCCCAACCCGGAAAGCTGCAATAATTGCGGTGACCCGTAAGCCCCGCCGGAGACAATCACCTCTCGCCGCGCGCGCACGCGCTTAAGGCCGCTGGGATCACGATATTCCACGCCAATGGCACGCCCGTTTTCGATCACCACCCGCGTCGCATGGGCATTGGTGCGGATATCCAGATTGGCGCGCCCCTTGGCGGGCGCCAGATAGGCGCGCGCCGAACTCCAGCGCCGATTGGCACTGGTGGTGGATTGATAATATCCCGTGCCTTCCTGCACGCGGCCATTGAAATCCGGATTACGCGGAATGCCTGCCTGTTCGGCGGCGCTGATCATCGCCTCCGTCAATTCTGTCGTGCCTGTGTGGTCCGAGACATTAAGCGGCCCACCAACGCCATGGAATTCATCCGCCCCGCGTGCCTGATTTTCGCTTTTCTTGAAGTAAGGCAGCACGGAATCATAATCCCAGCCCGTGCAGCCGCGCTGGCGCCAGGAATCATAATCCCGCGGATTGCCCCGCATATAGACCATGCCATTGATCGAACTTGTGCCGCCGAGTGTCTTGCCGCGAGGGACAAAGAACTTCCGGCCATTTAATCGCTCTTGAGGCTGGCTTTCAAAGCACCAATTGATCGCCGAATTCGCATAGACTTTCGCAAAACCCAGCGGAATATGAATCCACGGGTTGCGATCCGGC
>JBILPX010000418.1:0-2531 GCA_044373565.1 Roseomonas sp. | reverse complement strand
CGTGCAGAACATCGGCGCCGATGGCAGCACGGATATGACCTTCACCATCGGCAAGGCTGATCTGGCGCGCGCGCAGGATGTGCTGGAAAAGGCGCGCGGGGAGCTTGGCTATGAGGCGCTGCTCGCTGACCCGAATGTGACGAAAATCAGCGTGGTCGGCATTGGGATGCGGAGCCACGCCGGGGTTGCCACCACCATGTTCAAGGCGCTTTCCGAAAAGGGTATCAATATCCAGGTGATTTCCACCAGCGAAATCAAGGTGAGCGTGCTGGTTGGCGGCGATTACACGGAACTTGCCGTGCGCGCCTTGCACACGGCCTATGGGTTGGATGCACCGGCATGAGCGATGATAAGACCAAGGCGCTGGCGCAGCTTGATCGGCTGATGGCGCGTGGCGCGGCGTTTTTCGGCACGCATTACGCCATCATGGGTGGCGCCATGTCCTGGGTCAGTGAACGGCATTTGGTCTCCGCACTATCCAATGCGGGCGCCTTTGGCGTGATTGCCTGCGGCGCGATGGAACCACCGCGCCTTGCGGAAGAAATCGCGGGTACGCAGGAGCTGACAAGCAAACCCTTCGGCGTCAATCTGATCACCATGCATCCAAGACTGGATCAGTTGGTGGATACCTGCCTGGCGGCCAAGGTCTCGCATATTGTTTTCGCAGGCGGCATTCCGCCCGGCACCGCCATCAAGAAGGCCAAGGATGGCGGGGCGAAGGTGGTGTGTTTTGCGCCAGCACTCGCCTTGGCCAAGCGGCTGATCCGCGCCGGGGCAGATGCGTTGGTTATTGAAGGCAGTGAAGCGGGCGGGCATATCGGCCCGGTTTCGCTGACCGTGTTGGCACAGGAAATCCTGCCCCATATCCGTGATGTGCCGGTGTTTGTGGCCGGCGGGCTTGGCCGGGGTGAGGCGATCCTATCCTATCTTGAGATGGGGGCTGCGGGCGTGCAGCTTGGCACGCGCTTTGTGTGTGCGCGGGAATCTATTGCGCATGCCAAGTTCAAGCAGGCCTTCATCCGGGGCAATGCGCGTGATGCCATGCCGACCATCCAATTGGATGATAGTTTCCCTGTGATTCCGGTGCGCGCGCTGCAGAATGAAGGCACCAAGCGCTTCCTGGAACATCAGGCCGAGACCATTCGCCGCTTCAAATCCGGTGAACTGACTAAGGAAGCCGCGCAGTTGGATATCGAACATTTCTGGGCCGGGGCGCTCAGGCGCGCGGTGATGGATGGCGATGTCGAAAATGGCTCCCTCATGGCCGGGCAATCGGTCGGCATGGTGACGCAGGAACAAACTGCCGCTGAAATCATCGCTGAATTGCGCGATCAGGCGGCACAGGCGATCCTGGCGCGGTCTGCCGTTGCCGCTGCGTGATTGCCCCAGCCTTGTCATCCGGCTAGATGCGGTTTGACCCGCTGGAACCCCCATGAAACGCTCTGCCCGTACCGAGAACACCGTCCAGGAAGCCGCCCGCGTTGGTGAAGAACTGCGCGAGGCGCGGAATGCCCTTGGCGTGAGCCTTGAGGACGCGGCGGCACAGCTTCGCATCAATAAGCGCTATTTGCAGGCGCTTGAGGAAGGGCGGGTCAAGGACCTACCCGGTGCGGCCTATGCCGTTGGTTTCGTCAGGTCCTACGCGACCGCGCTTGGGCTTGATCCGGATGAGGCGGTGCGCCGCTTCCGGGACGTATCCGGCACGGCGGTGACGAAGTCAGATGAGTTAGTCTTCCCAGAACCGGTGCCTCGGCGGGGCCTACCGACCGGGGTTCTGGCGGCGCTTGGCTTGGCTCTCGCCATGGGCGGCTATATCGCCTGGTACCAATGGAGCGGGCGTGGTGAGCGGGTGGTGGATGCCGTCCCCCCGCTACCGCCCCGGCTGGAACGCGCGGCCGAAGGGCCAGTCGTGCGGGAAACACCGCCTGGCCCGGTCGTGGAACCGCCCGCGCCCGCCCCGGCAACAGTCGCCGCACCTCCGCCACCGCGGATAGACCCGGACAAGCCGCGCGTCGTGGTCCGCGCCAAGGGTGAAAGCTGGGTGCAAATCCGCGACAATCCGGGCAATCGGGTGCTGACGGACCGCGTGTTGCGCGCCGGTGAAACCATTGAAATCCCCAATCGCCCCGGGATTGTGCTGACCACAGGCAAGGCCGAGAATCTGGATATTCTGCTGGATGGGCAGGGTGTGGACCCCTTCGGCGGGCCAGGTGTGCGGCGCAATATCGCGCTGGAGCCGGACCGCCTGCGGACGCCGCCCGCCCTGTCGAACACCCCGGCGCCCGCGCCTCGTCCGCCGGCTGCAACCACCCAGCCCGCGACACCCACGCCGCCGAGGCCCTGACGCTTTTCAAGGCTTTCGGCGCGGCGAAAGCCACGGCATAATCATGTCTTAAAACCACGTTTGGGGTCTCGCGCATGTCCTATCGCCCTTACCAGAAGATCGAGCGCCGCAAATCGAGGCTGATCCATGTCGGGCGCGTGCCTGTGGGCGGTGATTCGCCGATTACCGTGCAGACCATGACCAATAC
>JBILPX010000417.1:0-2534 GCA_044373565.1 Roseomonas sp. | reverse complement strand
ATCATCCCGCCCCGCGCCGAAGGAAAGCCCAATCCCAGCATCGCGCAGCGCGTCAGTAAAAGCTGCCGCCGGCATATCCCCGGCCCCTTCCGTCAGCAGCGCGGCAGCAAGGCCTGCCGTCCCCTCTCGCCCCGGGGCGTCAAACGCCGCCCCACCCGGCCAGGACCAGGAAAGCGAGACCACCGGCACGGAATGATCCTCAACCAGCCAGGCGGTTAGCCCATTGCTGGTGACCCGCTGAATGGGAAGGCGAAATGGCGTGCTCATGCGGCTGGCAACAGCCAAGCGGCGCTATTGGGGGCGCTGGGCAATACCGCCCGCGCCGCGGCTTCCACCTGATCCCGCGTCACCGCACTGATCCTCGCCGGCCAGAATTCCACTGCATCCAAGGGCAAGCCAATCGAAAGCGTCCCCCCCACCATGCGTGGCCCGGCGCCAAACCCATCCAAAGCCAGCATTGCGCCTGCGGTAAGCTGGCGGATTGCCCGCGCCACTTCTGCTTCCGTGGGACCCTGCTGGATCAGCGTTTCAATCACCGCATTGGCGGCTTCTTCCAGCCGTTCCGGCGTAACCCCGGAGCGCGGCATGGCGGAAAGATAAAACTCCGTCATCCCCGCCGCATCCCCGTCATACCCCGTGCCGGCTGATACCGCGAGGCCGGTTTCCACCAGCGCCTTATGCAGCCGGCTCCCTTGCCCGCCGCCAAGCAGATGCGAAAGCACTTCAAGCGGCAGCGCATGCGCTCGCTCACCGGCGGTGAGGGAAGGCGCCATCCACGCCTTCAGGAACAGCGCATCTCGTGTCATCGGATCGCGCCGGATCAGCCGGGGTTCCGCCGACTGGGTTGGCGCCGGCGCACGATCCCGCCTTGCCGCCACGCGCGCCGGAATGCCACCGTAATGCTTATCCACCAGCCGGCGGACTTCATCTTCAGGCACGGCGCCGCTGATCACCAAGGTCGCATTGGCCGGCGCGTAAAACCGTGCATGGAACCCGGCCAGATCATCGCGGGAAATGGCGCGAATCTCATCCTCCCAGCCGATAATGGGCCTGCCCGCCCAATGCTGCCGGCCCCAAAGCGCCGCCGTAAATGCCTCTCGGAAACGTGCCCTCGGGTTGGAATCCGTCCTTTGCTGGCGTTCTTCCAGCACCACGCCACGCTCACTTTCCAGGAATTCCTGCGGGATCAGCGCGGCCGCCATGCGGTCCGCCTCCATCTCCAGGATCATGCCAAGGCGTGAAGCCTCCACCGCCTGATGGTAGGCGGTCACATCACGCGACGTGAAGGCATTATCATTGCCGCCTTCCCGCGCCACCAGCCGAGAAAAATCGCCCACCCCAATTTTTGGGCTGCCCTTGAACATCATGTGCTCAAGAAAATGCGCCACACCCGAACGCCCCGCCGGGTCTTCAGCCCCGCCCGCGGCAAAGAACAGATACTGCGTGACCACCGGCGCCCGGCTGAAGGGGATGAAGGCCACTTCAAGCCCATTGGCCAATCGCCATTGTTGAGCGCCGAACAGCGGGCGCTCTGCGCGCGCAGGCTGGGCGGTTTGGGCAATGGCAGGGCCTGCCGCGCATAGCGCAGCAGCAGAGGCAAGGGTTTGGCGGCGGGTCAAAAGGATCATGCCCCCAGAGATGGTATCAGACTGGATGGAATCCAGCCCGCGATAGCTTCAGAAGCCAAGCCTCTGCCACATGCTCCGCGCCCGCGGCTGCTGGATCGGTGTATCACCGGCAGTGCCCTCAATCCCAAGCGCGGCATTTTCACGAATGCGCTCCCGCTCGCGGGTCGGGTCAACGGCAATGCCTGCCGGCGGAGGATCACGCCAGAAAATCAGCCGATCCGCCACATCACGCGGCGGCCGATCCAGCCTTTGGCTTTCGTCATCCACTTGGCGGCGAATATCGCGCGAAGCCGCCGGCCCCGCCGACTGCAAAAGCGCCATCTCACCCACACTACCCCCGGTAGCCCGGGGCTGCTGGCGCGGGTCACGCAGCGCAAGCGAAGGCACCAACACAGCCTCAGCCTCATCCCGCGCGCTCCGCTCCATCGGGCGGACCGCACCGGGGCGCGGCGGCGGCAAGCCACCCGACAGGTCCGGCGGCATGGATAGCGGCGCCCTGGTGGTCACGCGGAATTCATCCGGCGCATCCCGAATGAAACCAAGCGAACGCGCCGTATTCTCCCCACAGCCGACAAGCAGCAGCAAGGCAAAAGCAGGAATCAGGGTCTGGGGACGCAGAATCATTGGCTATCTTTAGGCGTTCGGCGAGGCGGCAACAAGGCATCCAACAACAACACCCCAACACCACAGACAATCGCGGCATCCGCCACATTGAACACATACCAATGCCAGCCCCAAGCATGGGCATCCACGAAATCCACCACGGCGCCAAAACGCAAGCGATCCAAGACATTACCAAAAGCACCGCCAATCACGGCACCAAGCGCCAGCGCCACCATCCGGCCTTCCGCCCGCGCCAGCCAACGGAGCAAAAACACGGCAATCGCACCCGCAAGCCCGGCCAAA
>JBILPX010000416.1:0-2542 GCA_044373565.1 Roseomonas sp. | reverse complement strand
ATTTCGCGCTGATTGAGCCAGATATTCAGGTAAAGATCGGGGTGGGTGTAATCAATGCCCGTATCAATCACGCCCACCACACTCGTCATGGCACCTGTGTCGCCATCCGCCCAGGCCTCATTGGCCTGGCTGCCATAGGCATTCTTCATTGGGCCGGTATCGCCCAGCATTCCCCAGAGTGTGCCGCCGATATAGCCAGAATCATTGCTTGCCACGGCGATGTGGATCACGGCGTCTTCCATCGCGGGGACGGCATCCGGTGCCACAACAAGGCTGACCTCGGTAATGACCGCCTGCAACGTCACCGCATTGCCTGGGGCCAGTAATGTGGACCACGGTGTAGCGATATCGGCTATCGCAATCGACGTCAGCCACATGCCATCGTCCGCATTGCCATCATTCGTCTGACAGAGCCACTGATCCTGCGGGCCTGAGGCAAAGCGGCGATGCATCATGACACTGGAAAAATTCATTACCCCAAACCCCATCGAAGGAGCCTTAAAACTATGGCCGAATCGTTAAAGGAAACATTAATAGCGGTGGCTAAAAAAGCCTCTTGCCTCGTTTTGCTGGTGGCCATCCGTGGCCAAACCGGGCGGCTAAGCCCCTCTGCCCGGTTTTTGTCGCAATCACGCCACAGAGGACTTATAAGTAATCCCAACGATTCGCAGTTATGGGACCGATGACCAACTTCATCCGCCAAATTCCTGAAGGCGACGACCGAGAGCGGCTGATGTGCCCCGATTGCGGGCATGTTGCCTATGAAAACCCGAAAGTGGTGGTGGGCAGCGTGATCGCGGAGGGGGACCACATCTTGCTCTGCCGCCGCGCCATTGAACCGCGTGCCGGTTTCTGGACTATCCCCGCTGGCTATATGGAATTGGGTGAGACGGTCGAAGAAGGTGCCGCGCGCGAAGCCTGGGAAGAAGCCCAGGTGCGCATCGCGCTTGATGGTGTGCTCGCGGTCTATTCCATCGCGCGGATAGGGCAGGTGCAGGTGATTTTCCGCGCCCGCTTCGCCGAGCCGGGTTTTGCTGCCGGGCCGGAAAGCCTGGAAGTGGCTTCCTTCCATTGGTCCGAGATTCCCTGGGATGAGCTCGCCTTTCCTTCCGTCCATTGGGCGCTGAAGGCGTGGCGCGAAACCGCCCATGGTACGCTGCCCGCCGCCGTCCTGAACCCCGCCGAAGACCCGCGCGGCGTGCATCGCCTGCCGGTGGCCGGCTGATGCTTGGCCGACGCGCGCTGCTTACTGGCCTGTTGCTCACTCTCGGCGCTGGGTCGGCTTTGGCGCAGAATGCCGCGTCGGCGGCACCCCGCCCCGCCGCGCCACCGCGCCGCCCTTCGCCCGAGCAGCGCCGCCAGCGCCGTGTTGCAGAGAAAACCGTCACCGCACCCGAACCAGCCGGTCAGCCGGCGCCCATTCCCAATCGCGATATCGAAGCCCCACGCAATGCCAATGACACGCCGCGCGCCCGGCTTAGTCCCACGGTCATAGACCCACCCCCTGCGCTACCGCACCTTAGCGGTTCAGGCTTCGCCATGCAGGCGAAGGAGGACAAGCTGCTACAAAATCAGCGCGGCCCTTTGGGCGTTCATGTACCGATGCCAGGTGTGCGGTTAAGCGTGCCTTTTTAGGGCATTTTCGAGCCAAACATGGATTCACTTGGCTCTCTGGGAAATACGCCAAGAGCCTGTTTGGCAATCACTGATGGGCCTCGTGGCGGAACAGTCGCCGCCGGACGAAGCAGCCCTACGCGTCGATAGCTTGCCATCCGTGATGAAGGCGGCGCGTCGCCGCATCGAAGGCGAAGTAGTTGCCGCCATTGTTCGGCGGCTGATCATGCTGTCTTCCGATGACGTCGCCACGGAAATAGCACAGCAGCAGCGTCCCGACCCCGCCATGCGCGACGATGGCAACGTCGCCGGCGTAACCCGCCGAGGCAGTAAGCACCTCTTGAACAGCACCGACGATCCGACGCTGGGCGTCGGCGGCGCGTCCCCAGCCTCGGATGCTTTCTTCAGGATGAGCAAAGAACAGATTGGCGACGGCCTCGAACTCCTCCTTGGGCAGGTAGCCCGTAGCCGATCGGTCATTCTCGCCAAGGTCATCCAACTCCATGATAGGCAGGCCCAGCGGTCCAGCCAGAATTTCCGCACCGTCGCGTGCCTTGCGCTCCGTGCTGCACCACACGACGCCCAGCCCGCTCGCCCAGGGGCACGCAAGAACCTGCGCCATCCGGTCACGTCCTCGCGGCGACAACGGCCATTCGGGTACCGGCACCGCCTGGTCAATCAGAACGTCAGGGTGCGTGATGAAGTAGACGGTGCGCGTTGTGGAGGTCATGGCCCCTTCAATGCCTCATAGAGCGCGCCTACCAATTTTCAGCCCCGCAGTCGCGTTTCGCGCGGTAAGGCCCTTGGTGACGAGTTCGGGCGTGGCGGAGCTTTTCAGCCTTGACGACGGGCTCACGCCCGCCCTTCCAACCCCGCGACCTCCTCAGAGCTTTGAAGCCTCAGCGCCAGCGCATGCAGCCCAGACGCG
>JBILPX010000123.1:0-8384 GCA_044373565.1 Roseomonas sp. | reverse complement strand
AAATCTGTCAGTTCGTACCGGCGAGCGTGCATCGAAAGTCCTCCCCGGGCCTTGAATCACAAATCGCTCGTCCGAGGAATCCCCTTTATGAGTTTGTGACCTAAGGGGTCATGGCCGCCCGGCCGCTTGATGTCAGTTCAATGAACCGACGCACCACCGCTTGAAAGCCGGGCCTGCCCGGGCCAATTCCTGCGCGTGCAGCCGGGCGGGCGCGAATCTGCCGGCGCCGTTAGGGCGGGTCCCGTTCACCTTTGTTCGCGGGGCACGCTCTAAACCTTTGTTTCAGCGCATTTTCCGAGCCGCTAAGTGATGCCACTCGGCTTGAAAATGCTAAAATGTCGGGAGAGGGATTTCACAATGACGGATGAGGAAAACAGGATCATCACCGCTTTCGTTGAGCGGATGAGCGGCAATGCGGCGGCCCAAGGCGCGCCCTCTGGCCCTTGGGGTGCCAGCACGGCGCAGAAGCCAAGCCTGCCGCCGATTGATGCCGATGCCGATCGGCTGATCACGGAGCTTTTCACGCGCTATCCGGAAGCGCGCTATCGCATCACGCAATCGGCCTTTGCGCAGGAAGCGGCGCTGGTCGAAGCCAATAACCGCATCCAGCAATTGGAATGGGAAGTGGAAGCCGTGCGCCGTGAAGGTCAGGCGCAGAAGGGCGGCATGCTCGGTGGGCTTTTTGGCGGTAATCGCCCGGCCCCCATGCCGCCGCGCCCGCAGCCCTATTATCCGCCCGGCCATAACCCTCAGGCGCTGCAACAGCGCCCGGGTGGTGGTTTCCTTGGCACCGCCCTTGCCACCGCAGCCGGTGTCGCCGGCGGCATCATGCTCGGCAATATGCTGATGGGCGCCTTGGGTGGCGGTGGTGCGGCGCAGGCCGCTTCTGCGGGTGACTTTGCGCAGGAAGCGGTGCCTTCATCTTCGCCTTGGGGCGGTGACGCGCAGCCGGACGCGGCCGCAGATTACGGCAATGACGCCAGCGCCGATTGGGGCGATGAAGAACAGCTTTGAATGCAAGCAAGGCCCGCGCGAAAATCGCGGGCCTTAGAGCGTGTTGCGTTCACATGGGTTCACGCAACCCGCGCGACGTCGTTGTTTTTCGAGCATCTTCACGCGTTCAGATGATTCCATCTGAACGCGATCTGCTCTAGCCTTTCGCTTCTTTGCGGATAGCAATCAGCGCTGCGATTGTGGATCGGATATCGGCCTCAGAATGTTCGCTTGACATAAAGAACCGCAGCCGAGCCGCTTTTTCCGCAACCGCCGGATAGATGATCGGTTGCACATTGATCCCGCGTGCGAAAAGCAGCTGCGAATAACGTGCCGCGGCAATCGAAGATTTCAGGATCACCGGCACAATAGCATGGGCGGTGGCAGTGCCGGTATCGAAACCAGCCTCCCGCGCAAGGTCCAGGAAAATCGCCGTATTGGCTTGCAATCGCGCCACGCGCCCCGGTTCGGCATGAAGGATCTTTAGACTTTCTGTCGCGGCTGCTGTCAGGGCGGGCGCCAGGCCTACGGAATAGACAAAACTTGGCGCGGAATGCTTCAGCCATTCAATCAGGCTCGCATTGCCGGCGATATAGCCGCCGCAGCCGGACAAGGTTTTTGAAAGCGTACCCATCCAGATATCAACCTCATTTGGGTCAATACCGAAATGTTCATGCACGCCATGCCCGCGGGCACCAACCACGCCAAGCGCATGTGCCTCATCCACCATCAACCAGGCATCATGGCGGCGCGCGATTTCAATGAAGCGCGGCAGATCGGGGATATCGCCATCCATTGAATAATGGCCTTCAATCACCAAAAGCGCCCGCCGCGCGCCGCGCCGCGCTTCGGCCAGCGCCGCTTCGGCCGCGCGCCAATCATTATGCGCGAAGGAAAGCCGCTTGGCGCCGGAAAGCCGCACCCCTTCGGTGCAGGAATTATGAATGGCTGCATCATGCACAATCAGATCACGTGGGCCCATCATATGCCCAATCACCGTCACATTGGTGGCGTGGCCTGAAACAAACACAAGCGCTGCCTGTGCGCGGTAATGTGCGGCAAGTGCGGCTTCCAGCGCGCCATGCACCGGCCTTTCGCCCGAGACCATGCGTGACGCCGAGGCCGAGACGCCATACTGATCTATCGCGGCCTTGGCGGCGGCCTGCACGCGCGGATCAGCGTTCAGGCCAAGGTAGTTGTAGGATCCGAAATTGATCACCTCCCGCCCGGCAATGACACTATGGGCAGCAGCAATGCCTTCATGTGCGCGGAAGAAGGGATTTTCTAATTCAAGGCTGGCCGCGGCATCACGCATCAGCGCCATTTCGCGCTGGCCCGGCAATTCGCGAAAGCCGCGTGGTGCTTCCGCTGCCGGCGCGTCGTCGCGCCGCCGTGTCAGCCGGGCCAGTAGCGCTGCACGCGCGGTGGCGGAAAGCCCGAAGCTGCTACTCATGACGCTGCCACCGGTTCATGGGTTTCGATCAATGCTTCAACGGTTGCGACATCGGCATCATCCTTGAACAGCACGCCCGAAACACGCTCCACCAGGATCGCAAGGGTCAAATCCTCGGTCACTGCCGTCAGGGGTACAGCAATACCAATGCGGCGTTCCAAAGCCATGCGCAATTCAATACCGCCAAGCGAATCAAGCCCCAGTCCCGGTAGCGGCTGATCCACGCGCACCGCTTCGGGCGGCAGGCGCAAGATGCGCGCCATTTCCTCCCGCGCCAGGGCAAGAAGTTCCGTCCGCGCCGCATCCGGCGCCATGGTCAGCAGCCTGGCGCGCAAGGAAGCACCATCGGCGTCACGCGTTATCATGCGACCACCAAGCGCCGCATAGGCAGGCTCGGCCAGAATGGGCAGCGCTGCCTGCATGCCCTCCCAGCGCATACGCGCCAGGTAGATCACAGGCGCGCCGGCGGCGATCAAGGCGGGCAGCGTCGAAAGTGCTTCCTGCGCTGCCATGGGCTTGGCACCGCTCAAGCGTTCCAGCTTTTCCGCCGCCGCGGCTTCGCGCGTCAGTACGCCGGCATCGGCGATCGGTCCCCAGCCAACCGCGAGCGCTGGCTTACCCAAGGCGTGGCGCCGCCGTGCCAGCCCTTCCAGCGCGGCATTGGCGGCCACGTAATTCGCCTGACCGGGATTGCCGAAGGCCGTGGTGGCAGAGGAGAAAAGCAAAAACAGATGCAGCGGATCATCAGCGGTCAGCGCTTCCAAAGCCTCGGCCGCGGCAAGCTTTGGCGCCAGCACGCGGGCGAAGCTTGCGCCATCCTGCCGCGCCGCAGCGCCATCGGCGAAAACCGCCGCGGCGTGCACCACGCCGCGCAACGGCGCGCCTTCAGCGCGCAGCGCAGCTAAAACCGCGCCAAGCGCAGCGCGGTCGGTCGCATCACAGGCATGGGCGCTGGCGCGCGCACCAAGGGCGGCCAAAACGCGCAAGGCCGCATCCATGCCCGGCGTGGCCGCGCCGCGGCGGGAAACCAGCGCGACGCGCCTGGCGCCAGCGGCAGCAAGCCATTTGGCGCATTCAAAGCCAAAGCCCTGCGTGCCCCCAAGCACCACATAGGCCCCGGCCTCATCCGGCTGCCAGGGCGCGGCCTGAGATGCCGCAGGCAAGGGCGGGCGGATCACCAGCTTGCCGATATGGCTGGAAGCCTGAAGCTGGCGGAACGCTGCTTCCGCTTCTTCCGCCAGAAAGGCGCGATAGGGCAGGGGTGCCAGCGCGCCATCCGCAAGCCGGGCGGCGATATCGCGCAGCAGTGCTTCCGCCAAGGCGGGGCGGGCGCGCGGCAGCGCATCCGCATCCACGGCGAAATAGCTGATATTGCGCCGGAAGGCGCCGAGCCCCGTACGCCGGCCTTCGGCATAATCGCGCTTGCCCAATTCAATGAAGCGGCCAAAGGGTGAAAGCAGCGCCAGGCTTCTTTCCATCGCCACACCGGCCAGTGAATTCAGCACCACATCCACGCCATCCGGCCAGGCGGCGCGCAGCGCATCGGCAAAGCCGGCATCGCGGCTATCCAACACCAGATCAGCGCCAAGCTGGCGCAAAAAGGCGCGCTTTTCCGGGCTGCCGGCGGTAGTCGCCACCAAGGCGCCAGCCGCCTTGGCGATTTGCAGCGCGGCCAAACCAACGCCACCCGCCCCGCCATGGATCAGTACGCGCTCACCGGGGCGCAGCCGGGCCAGGGTTTCCAATGAATAGGCAGCCGTGATGAAGGCAACCGGGATGGTGGCTGCCGCTTCGGGGCTCATGCCCGCCGGTAGGGGTTGCAGCGCCTCGGCCCTCGTCAGCGCATGGGTCGCGAAGGCAGCGGGCGCAAAGCCAAAAACTGCGGCGCCCACTTGCAGACCAACCCCCGGCCCGACTTCTCCCACAATGCCGGCGCATTCCATGCCAAGGCTCGGCCCAGCAAAGCCATCCATCAGCATGTCTTCCGGCAATAGCCCCTGCGCCCACATCACATCGCGGAAGTTGAGGCCTGTCGCCGTGACGCGCAGCCGAACTTCGCCAGGGCCTGGCTTCGGCAGGGTATCGGCCGCTCTCCAGCCAAGGCTTGCCAATTGCCCGGGCTGGCCGATGGCCAATTGCACCGGAAAGCCAGGCACCGGTGCGGGCAAACCGGGGCGCATCAGCGGCGCAAAACGCCCACCAGCCGCAAGGCTGATCTCCGGCGCATCTCCGGCACATTCCGCCAGGATCAATGTCGCGGCGTCTTCGGGCGGCAGATCGGGGGCAATGGTCAGCCGGCGCGGCCTAAGCCCCGGCATTTCGTTTGCCAAGACCCGCCCGAGCCCGATCAGCGCCGCGGCACGCGCCTCATCAGCCTGGGCGGCCAGCATCAACCCGCCCGCCACGCCATCCGCCGCCGAGGCAAGCGCGGTAAGCGCCCCCAGCGCCGCCGCGGGCGCCGCCATGCCCGTTAGCGCCAGGATCTTCGCCCCGCGCAGGCTTTTGGGCGGCGGCACTTCCCCCAGCGTCAGGATCGCGGGTGGCCGATCCGGCGCCAACTGCGCCGCCAGCGCCTGGGCCAGCGGCATGGCCTCGGCATCGGCGAAAATCAACAGCGATTCAGCCGAAACCAAGGCGGGCTCGGCGCTGTTCACGGTCGGGCCTTGGCCCGTGATCAGCAGCGCCGGCCAGGGCGCCGCTGAGAGCGCTTCCACCTCCGCCCCCTGCCACGTGGCCATGCCGAGCGCGGTGCGCCAAGCGGCAGCATCCGGCAGGGCGCCCTCCGGTTCATCCCGCCACCAGGTCGGGTCTTGCCCCATGGCAAAGTTCCAAAGCGCCCCGGGCGCGGGTTCGCCCAGCAGCAGAAGCGACCCCGGCGCCGCCTGGCCGACAAGCCCTTCCAGCACGCTAAGCCCACGACCATTCAGCGCTGCTGGCGCCAAGCCAAGGATCACATCGGCCTTCTCCGCCGGGGCGGCCACGGTGCTCAGTTTTTCCCAGCCATCCCATGTCATAAGGACCGCCTCAGGGACCGCCCCGATCGCCCCGGCCCGAGCCTCGCCAATGGCGCGGTAATGGATACGCCGGCCGCTGCCGCCAAGCAGCGCCAAGGCGCCCCGCGTCAAAGCGCCACCCGCGCCAAGTTCCAAAATCCTGAGCGGCCGATCCTTGGGCCAGGTTTCGAGCAGCGCGCGCAGCCCGGCCAAAAGCGGCTCAGCCAAGGCCCGCATCGCTCCGCCACTGGCCGGAGGAGGCACTGCTACAAACGCCTCACCACGCAAGGCCGGGACCGTTTGTTCGCCCGCCCGCGCGAGCCAGGCCAGATCAAGCGCCATCCCCGGCTGTTCCGCGAGGACGGCGCGCCAGATCGCCTCGGGCGGTGGCAAGGGCTGGTCTTCGATGATGCGCCAACCCCCTGCGAGGGGTTCCGCAGCGCCCGCTGCCGCCAGAATGCGCCACAGCGCGGCGCGGTAGGGGCTTGGCGGTGCAGCATTGTCGCGCAGCGCCGGCAGCGCCAGGGCGGCCACATGGGCTTCCAGCAGCAGCGCGGCCTCGCTCAGCGGCGCAGCCTGATCCTGGCCCCGGATTGCCGCCATGATCGGCGCAACATTAAGCGTTGCTGGGGTATTCAACAGCGGCAGGCTCGGCACCGGATCAAGCCGGAAGGCAAGGTTTTCCAGCTTCTCACGGCCCGGGCGCGGCATGCGCTGGAACCAGATATCCTCAATGCTTGCCACCATTGCACCAGTGGCATCACGCAGCGTCAGGCTGGCGGCGAAAAGCCGCGCTCCGCGCCGACCCGGCGTGATTTCGGCCGAGGCGATGGGGGCAGCATCGCGCCTGGCACAAAGCCGGCCGATGCGCACGGGAATAATGGCCTCATCAGCGCTGAGGCCCTGGCCCAGCATCAGGGCGAAAAGCCCCTGCAAGGCGCCATCCAGCAGCGCGGGATGCAGCATAAAGCCGTCATGCGCCGGCGCGGTTTCCGGCAGGCTCAGCCGGGCAAGTGCAACCCCGGTGGCGCCATCTACGTCCACATGCTTCAGGCTTTGAAAGGCCGGGCCGTAATCAAGGCCGTGGCGCGCGGCAAAGGCGACTACCTCGGTGCCCGGCACTTGCCCTGTCTTGGCCAGCGCAAATTCTGGCGTGGCCGGCAGGCGCGGCAGGGCGGCCAGCCGGGCGCGGGCGCAAAGGGCGAATTCATCCTCGGCCAGGCGCGGGCGGGCTTCCAGGGTGAAGCCACCTTCGTCATCCGCTTTGAGGCGCAATTCGGCCATGCGGTCCTTGGCGAGCGAAACGGGGCGGAGAATGGCAAGCTCACTCACTTCCAGCACCGGCGCGTCAGGATGGGCAAGCGCTGCGGCGGCCAAGGCGGCTTCCGCCATGGCGGCGGCGGGCAGCACCGCTTCGCCAAATAGCTGATGATCGCCAAGCCAAGGCATGGAAGTGGTATCCAGCCACTGCGTCCAAAGCCCGGGTGCCGATCCCTGCCGGAAGCCAAGCAATGGATGGTCTTGCAGCGGATCAGTCAACCGCGCGCTTTCGACCGTGCGCGGGAACCAGATGAACCGGCGCGCAAAGGGCGTGCGTGGCAGCGCCGCGCGCTCTGCAGCGCCCTGAAAGGCTGCGGCGGCGCGCGGATCATCACCTGCGGCAATGGCACGATCGGCAATGGCAGCAAAGGGATCGCCCGGTGGGTCCTGGCGCTTCAGGCTTGAAAGGATAGCGCCTTCCACCGCCTCAGCGCGGAGTGTCTCTCGGAGATAGTTCTGCAAAACGGGCGCGGGGCCGATTTCCAGGAAAAGTCGCGCGCCCTGCCGCGCTGCTTCCGCCACTGCATGCTGAAAGCTGACGGGTTCGCGCAGGTTGCGCCACCAATATTCGGCCCCAGCTTCCGTCCCGGGCAAGGGCTTGCCGGTGACCGAGGAAATCATCGCGCAAGTACCGGGCTGCGTATCCATACCCGCCAGATCGCGCAAAAGCCCTGTCCGTACCGGGTCCATCGCTGCGCTATGGAAAGCATAGTCCAGATCAAGCGGAATCGCGACCAAGCGCGCCGCTTCCGCTGCCTGGCAAAGCCGCGCGATCGCCGCCGCCGGGCCCGCGATGGTGAGCGCCGCCGGCGCATTGATCGCGGCAATCTCAAGCCCAGGTCCACATTCTTCGAGCAATGGCGCGATGGCTTCGGGCGTTGCGCCAATCGCCGCCATGCGCCCGGTGCCGCGCGTGGCGTGCTGATGCCGGCTGCGCGCCACAATCAGCGCAGCCGCCTGATCAAGCGAGAGAATCCCCGCCGCTTGCGCCGCTGCAACTTCGCCAACCGAATGACCGATCACCAGATCAGGCGTAATGCCTTGTGCGGCCAGTGCCGCCAAAACGCCGATCTGCACGGCGAAAAGCAAGGGTTGGGCAAGGTCCGTGCCCGCAAGTTGCGCATCGCTCACACCCGCCTTGATCAGTGCGGCTGGTGAAACCCCAAGCCTTGGCGCCAGCGCCGCATCTGCCGCCAGCACGGCGCGCCGAAAGGCGGGCGAGGCGCGAAAGGCTTCCCGTGCCATGCCAAGATGCTGCGCGCCATTACCGCTGAAGACAAAGGCCATGTGGCCGCGCAGGGCCACACCCTGCACCGCGCCAGCTTCACGCTCTCCCGCTTCCCAGGCCGCCAGACGCTGGGATAGCGCAGCACCCTCAGCCCCGCGCAGCACAAGCCGATGCGGCGCAAGGTCCCGATACTGCGCCTGACCACGCGCGAGTGCCGCAGCGCGCGCGCCATCAGCGCCCGCCAGCGCATCGCGCCACGCGCCAACCGAAAGCCTGAGTGCTTCGGCAGAGCGCGCCGAGAGAATAAGCGGCGGCGCACCCTTGGCTGCCGCGCGACGCAGCGGGCGCGGATGGGGCGCGCGGCCCAAAATGGCCGCCGCATTGGTGCCCCCAAAAC
>JBILPX010000124.1:0-8384 GCA_044373565.1 Roseomonas sp. | reverse complement strand
GATTATGCGCCACACCGATAATCTCTGATTGCGCGAGGCCCGCGCGCAGCCGCACAATCGCCTCTGCCCGACTTGGCGCATATGCGATGATTTTCGCGACCATGGCGTCGTAATGGATGCTGATACGATCGCCTGCGACAAAGCCTGAATCAATGCGCAAGCCTTGGTCGGAAAGCCGGAAGACCTGAAGCACGCCAATGGAAGGCGCGAAATCCCGCGCTGGGTCCTCGGCATAAACGCGCAGTTCCATTGCATGACCCTGGGCGCGGATATCTTCTTGCCGTGCCGGGAGTACTTCACCAGCCGCTACGCGCAGTTGCCATTCCACCAGATCAAAGCCGGTGATGGCTTCCGTCACCGGGTGTTCCACCTGCAAGCGCGTATTCATCTCAAGAAAATAAAAGCCGCCATCTTGTGCGATGAATTCCACCGTGCCGGCGCCTTGATATTGCACGGCCTTGGCGGCCGCTACCGCCGCCGCCCCCATAGCTTCGCGCATCTCAACGCTGATACCAGGCGCGGGCGCTTCTTCAATCACCTTTTGGTGGCGCCGCTGGGCAGAGCAATCACGTTCGAACAAATACACTGCATTGCCGTGGCTATCGCCAAATACCTGCACTTCAATATGACGCGGGCGTTCCAGATAGCGTTCGATCAACACGCGATCATCAGCAAAGGCCGATGCGCCTTCCTGCTGCGCGGCGCGCAGCGCATCCGCGAAATCCGCTGCCGCGCGCACCACGCGCATGCCGCGCCCACCACCACCGGCGACAGCCTTGATGATAAGCGGAAAGCCGATTCGCTCAGCCTCATCTGCAAGAAATGCCGCATCCTGTTCTATGCCGTGATAACCAGGCAAAAGCGGCACGCCGGCTTTTTCCATCAGCGCCTTGGCTGAACCCTTGGAGCCCATGGCGCGCATGGCGGCAGCGCTGGGACCGACGAAAATGATTCCCGCTGCCGCGCAGGCTTCCGCAAAGGCTGGGTTTTCAGAAAGAAAACCGTAGCCGGGATGAATCGCATCAGCCCCCGTACGCTTTGCGGCAGCGATGATGGCAGGGATATTCAAATAGCTCTCCCGCGCGGGCGCGGCGCCGATGTGAATCGCCTCGTCGGCCATCTGCACATGCTGCGCGGTTTCATCCGCGTCGGAGAATACCGCGATGCTGCGAAGCCCCATGCGGCGCGCGGTGCGGATAATGCGGCAGGCGATTTCGCCACGATTGGCGATCAGTAGGCTTTGGAACATGGCCGCCCCCTACATCCGGAACACGCCGAAGCGTGTCTGTTCAATGGGTGCGTTGCAGGCAATGGCAAGAGAAAGCCCCAGGATACGCCGCGTATCGGTGGGGTTGATGATGCCATCATCCCAAAGCCGCGCGCTGGCGTGATAGGGATGGCCCTCGCTTTCGTATTTGGCGCGGATCGGGGCTTTGAAGGCTTCTTCCTCCTCTGCCGGCCATTGCTTGCCTTGCGCTTCCATATTGTCCCGCCGGAGTTGCGCCAGCACGCTGGCCGCTTGTTCACCGCCCATCACGGAAATCCGCGCATTGGGCCACATGAAAAGAAAGCGCGGATCATAAGCGCGCCCGCACATGCCGTAATTGCCGGCGCCATAGCTGCCACCAATCACCACGGTGAATTTCGGGACGGCAGCAGTCGCAACCGCCGTCACCAGCTTCGCGCCATCACGCGCAATGCCGCCCGCTTCATATTTACGCCCCACCATGAAGCCCGAGATATTCTGCAGAAACAGCAATGGAATGCCGCGCTGGCAGCAAAGCTCAATGAAATGCGCGCCCTTCAGCGCGGATTCCGAAAACAGGATGCCGTTATTGGCAAGGATACCGATGGGGTAGCCATGGATATGCGCGAATCCACACACAAGCGTTGTGCCGTAAAGCCGCTTGAACTCATCAAACTCGCTGCCATCCACCAGGCGCGCAATCACTTCCCGCACATCATAGGGTGCCCGGATATCGGCAGGCACGACGCCCAGCAATTCACTGTCATCATAAAGCGGCGCGCGCGGTACCCGCAGCGCCAATTGTGGTGCGATACGCGGCCCAAGTCCCGCCACGATGCGCCGGCAAATCGCCAGCGCATGGCGATCATCCTGCGCGTAATGATCCACCACGCCGGATTGGCGCGCATGCACATCGGCGCCGCCTAATTCCTCGGCGGTGACAACTTCACCGGTCGCAGCACGCACCAAGGGCGGACCGCCCAGAAAGATGGTGCCTTGTTGGCGCACGATGATGCTTTCATCCGACATGGCGGGCACATAGGCGCCGCCGGCCGTGCAACTTCCCATCACCACGGCGATTTGTGGAATGCCTTCCGCAGACATATTCGCCTGATTGAAGAAAATGCGGCCGAAATGATCCCGGTCTGGAAAAATCTCGTCCTGCTGCGGCAGAAAGGCGCCACCGGAATCCACCAGATAAATGCAAGGCAGCCGATTGGTGCGGGCGATTTCCTGTGCGCGCACATGCTTCTTCACAGTCAGCGGAAAATAGGTGCCGCCCTTCACGGTGGCATCATTGGCGATGATCACACATTCGCGCCCCGACACGCGCCCAATGCCGGAAATAATACCGGCACAGGGAACCTCACCACCATAAAGCCCATGGGCGGCGAGTTGAGAAAGTTCCAGGAAGGGAGAGCCCGGATCAATCAGCGCGCGCACCCGTTCACGCGGCAGTAATTTATTGCGCGCCAAATGCTTATCCCGCGCAGCTTTGCCGCCGCCCTGTTCGGTTGTGGCGATGGTTATTTCCAAATCCGCGACCAGCGCCGCCATGGCGGCGGCATTTGCGGCGAAGCTCTCGCTGCCCGTATCAAGGACGCTGCGCAGAATACTCATGCGGTTTCTCGGAATAATTCCCGCCCGATCAGCATGCGTCGGATTTCCGAGGTACCAGCGCCAATCTCATAAAGCTTGGCATCGCGCAGCAGCCGGCCCGTAGCGTAATCATTGATATAGCCATTGCCGCCGAGGCACTGAATGGCTTCCAGCGTCATCCATGTGGCTTTTTCAGCGGCGTATAAAATGGCGCCGGCGGCATCCTTGCGCGTGGTCTGGCCGCGATCACAGGCCTTGGCGACGGTATAGATATAGGATTTCGCCGCGTTCATGGTGGTGTACATATCCGCGATCTTGGCTTGCATGATCTGGAATTCGCCAATTGCCTGGCCGAATTGCTTGCGTTCATGCACGTAAGGCAGCACGATATCCATGCAGGCCTGCATAATGCCAAGCGGGCCAGCAGCCAGCACGGCGCGTTCATAGTCAAGCCCGCTCATCAGCACACGCACGCCGCCATTGATTTCACCAAGCACGTTTTCGGCGGGCACTTCGCAATCCTGAAACACCAATTCGCCGGTGTTTGATCCGCGCATGCCAAGCTTATCCAGCTTTTGTGCGCAGGAAAAACCGGGGAAGTTTTTTTCCACCAAAAAGGCGGTAATGCCCTTGGGGCCAGCTAAAGGATCGGTCTTCGCGTAAATCACCAGCACATCCGCATCCGGCCCATTGGTGATCCACATTTTTGTGCCATTCAGCACATAGCGATCGCCGCGCTTTTCAGCGTGCAACCGCATGGAAACGACATCGGAACCGGCACCTGGTTCGCTCATCGCCAGGGCACCCACATGCTCACCGGAAATCAGCTTAGTAAGATAACGCCGCTTCTGATCCTCGTTACCATTGCGGGCGATTTGATTGACGCAAAGATTGGAATGCGCGCCATAGGAAAGCCCGACCGAGGCTGATGCGCGGGAGATTTCTTCCATCGCCACCACATGCTCCAAATAGCCCATGCCGGCGCCGCCATATTCTTCCTCAACCGTGATGCCAAGCACACCAAGGTCGCCAAATTTGCGCCAGAGATCGGCGGGGAAATCATTGGTCTTGTCTATATCGGCAGCGCGTGGCGCGATTTCAGCCGCGGAGAAGCTCGCCACCTGATCGCGCAGCATATCCGCGGTTTCACCCAGATCGAAATCGAGCCCCGGAAGGCGGTTCGGGATATTGGCCATGTGTACCCTATTGCGTTCCCTGGTATGGTTGGGGTGAACATATGTCCTGCGCGCCCCAAGGCCAAGGAAAGATTGCAATTTGGGTCCTGGGCCGACAAGAATGCGTCGCCCCATAAGAAGCCCCAGGGAGAATGCGCATGACCACCCCCGCCCTTAGCTATGTGAATGGCCTGAGCGATATACCGCTTTTCGGTGAAACCATCGGGGCCAATTTCGACCGTACCGTTGCCCAATGGGGGGATAGGCCCGGGTTGATCGTGCGCCAACAGGGGGTTAGCTGGAGCTATGCGGAACTCGGCGCCAAGGTGGATGCCTTCGCGGCCGGCTTATTGGCGCTGGGGCTGCACCCGGGGGACCGCATTGGTATTTGGTCGCCCAATAATGCCGAATGGGTGATCACTCAATTCGCCACCGCCAAGGCCGGATTGGTTTTGGTGAATATCAACCCGGCCTATCGGCTTTCTGAACTGGAATATGCGCTGAATAAGGTGGCGTGCCGCGCGCTAATCATCGCTACGAAATTCAAAACATCCAATTATGTCGGTATGGTGAACACGCTGGCACCGGAATTGGCCAGCGCCTTGCCTGGTCGGCTGACGTCAGAAAAATTGCCGAAGCTTGAAATGGTGATTGAGATCAATACCGATGCTGCGCCGGGCATGATACCCTTTCACCAAATTCTGGAAATGGGGGCGCCGGCGCATCGGGAAAGACTGCTGGAATTGGCCGGTAAGCTGCAGTTTGATGATCCGATCAATATCCAATTTACTTCAGGCACCACGGGCGCGCCCAAGGGTGCGACGCTGACGCATCACAATATTCTGAATAATGGCTATTTCATCGGTGAGGCAATGAAGCTGACGCCGCAGGATAAGCTTTGCATTCCCGTACCGCTTTATCACTGCTTCGGCATGGTGTTGGGCAATCTGGCTTGCACCACGCACGGCACGGCCATGGTCTATCCGGGGGAAGGCTTCGATCCGCTGGCGACGCTGCAAACCGTGGCGGAGGAACGCTGCACGGGCCTGCATGGCGTGCCCACCATGTTCATCGCGCAGATGGAACATCCGCAATTCGCGAGCTTTGATCTCTCATCGCTGCGCACAGGTATTATGGCCGGCGCGCCATGCCCGATTGAGGTCATGCGCCGCGTGGTCGAGACCATGAATTTGCGTGAAATCACCATTGCCTATGGCATGACGGAAACCAGCCCTGTCAGCTTCCAGACCAGTGTGAATGACCCGCTGGAGCGTCGGGTTTCCACCGTTGGCCGCGTGCAGCCGCATCTGGAAGTGAAGATCATAGACAGCGAGGGCCGCATCGTGCCGCGCGGCGTGCCTGGTGAGCTTTGCACGCGCGGCTATGCGGTGATGTTGGGCTATTGGGAAGACCCTGAACGCACCGCACAGGCCATTGATGCTGCGCGCTGGATGCATACCGGTGATCTGGCAACGATTGATGCGGAAGGCTTCTGCAACATCGTGGGCCGCATCAAGGATTTGGTGATTCGTGGTGGGGAGAATATCTACCCGCGCGAAGTGGAAGAATTTCTCTATCGCCACCCCAAGATCGAAGATGTGCAGGTTTTTGGCGTTCCGGATAAGCGCTTCGGCGAAGAACTCTGCGCCTGGATCAAGCTGCGCGCGCATGAACACATGACTGGGGATGATGTGCGTGCCTTTTGCGCGGGACAAATCGCGCATTACAAGGTGCCACGGCATATCAAATTCGTTGAGAGCTTTCCCATGACCGTGACTGGCAAGATGCAGAAATTCATTATGCGTGATGAAATGACACGCGAATTGGGCCTGCAAGAAGCGAGGACGGCGTAAGGCGATGAGCAGCACCCTCTTCGCTCCGGAATTCAAGACCAGCCCTTGGTGGTGGGAAGCGGCGGAACCACCGGCGCGCGATAATGGCATTCCGGACCACACGCCGGTTGCAGTGATTGGCGGCGGCTATGCCGGGCTTTCTGCTGCGCTCAGCCTGGCGCGGCTTGGTCATCAGGTGACAGTACTGGATGCGGAACGCATCGGCTGGGGTGCATCGTCGCGCAATGGCGGCATGGTCTCGGGCGGGATGAAGGTGGCGCGCACGGCGATTGCGGAAAAGCTGGGCGCGGAACAGGCGCGCAATATCGCCATGGCTGCGGCTGCGTCCTTTCCTTTCATTGAAGAAACCATCGCGCGTGAAGGGATAGACTGTGACTACACGCGCTGTGGGCGTTTCGTCGCAGCCTGGACGCCAAAGCATTATGATGCGCTGGCGCGCGCGGCGGATTACATCGCTGATATCACGGGCCTGCCCACGGAAATGCTGCCGCCATCACGCCAACAGGAAGCGCTGGGGTCCGGCCATTACCATGGGGGCATGAAGGCGGCGGCCACGGGTAGCATCCATCCCGGCAAATATGCGCGCGGCCTGGCCATGGCAGCGGAACGCGCCGGCGCTAAGCTTATTGATCAGACAAGGGTTGGTGGCATTCGGGCAGAAGGCAGCGGCTTTTGTATTGCGACTAATCGCGGAGAAATACGCGCGGATGCCGTACTGGTTGCCACGAATGGCTATTCACGCGGAAGCGATGGGAAAAGCGCCATGCCGTGGCTTGCGCGGCGCGTGGTTCCCGTGGCGTCTTATATCATCGCGACCGAGGAATTGCCCGCTGAGACGATGGATCGGCTTTTTCCTGGGCGGCGCATGATCAGTGATACCAAGCGTGTGCTGAATTATTATCGGCCTTCGCCTTATGGCAATCGGATTATTTGGGGCGGTCGCGCGCGTTTCGGGCCCAGCGCGCCAGAAGCCGCCGCACCGCGATTGCATGAATTCATGACCGCGGTATTTCCCGAACTTGCTAAGGTAAAAATCACCCATGCTTGGACCGGGAATGTCGCCTTCACCTTCGATTTCCTGCCGCATATCGGCGTGCAGGATGGCATTCATTACGCGGCGGGTTGCCAGGGTTCTGGCGTGGCGATGGCGACATGGCTCGGCCATAATGCTGCGTTGAAAATCGCAGGCGCGGCCAATCAACGCTTCGCTCTTGATGGTTTGGAATTCCCGACGGTTGCGCTTTACAACGGCAACCCGAATTGGTTCCTGCCCATCATCGGTGGCTGGTACCGCCTGCGCGATCGGATTGACCGGCTGGCGGCGTGATTGGTCATTTCAGCTGCGCGCCTGGAATTCCGCCAATACCGGCAAAAGATGCTCCCGTAGCGCCGCGTAATCCTCGCTCATGGGGAAATGGCCAAGACCCTTCATGATTTTTACCTTTGCGCCCGGAATGGCGGCGGCGGTGGCCTCCGTATCTTCCGGCTTGCAGGAATAATCATAATCGCCGGTCAGCATATGCACGGGGCAGCGCTTGGTATCAATGCGCGCCAATTTCGGGCGCAAATCGCCTTCCCCCTTGTAGAAATGAAGATCGCCCCGGAACACGCCTGGCCCGCCCTGCATATAATGCCAAAGCGTTTCCCAACGCGATTGATCTGGCGCATGCGGGCCGATCAGGCCGGAGACGATGCCGCCGCAAACCTCCCCGCCATGCACATGCGGATGATGCAGCCAGGAGGTATCGTAATAGGGTGAGAGAAAGGCCGCTGATTGCAGGCCGATGACACCACGAATGTCATCGGGATGCTCCGCCGCCACATCCAGCACAATGCGCCCGCCAATCGAACACCCCATCACCACGGGCCGATCAAGGCCGAGGGCCCGCGCCACCGCCATGATCATGCCCGTATAGCGCGCGGTGGTGAGTTGATAGGTCTCACGCTCCCACCCCTCGGGCGGGCTGGATTTGCCGTGCCAGGGCATGTCGAAGGTCACGCAGCGAAAGCGTGATGTGACTTCCGCATCATTCAACAAGCTGCGCCATTGCCGGCCATCGCTGCCCGCTGTGTGCAGCAGCAAAAGCGGTATGCCTTGGCCGGCTTCTTCAAAATAAAGCCGATGCGCGCGGCCTTCGAGTTCAAGGCGCATATAGCGCCCGGTGATGGCTTCGATCATGCCCGTGGCTCCCTGAGTAGGGCGAGCACGCCCTTGAACCAAAAAATATGCGCCATAAACAGCGCGACATTGCCTTCCACCTTGAAGGCGCCAAGGCGCACCAGGCCCATAATATCGTGCCAGCCCGGCGGTGGAGGGTCTTGCAGGAAAAGGGCGAAATCCTTGGCCCCCGTGCGGATGGCAAGGTCGTAGCGCGGCATGATTGCGGGTGCGGGGGTGGCAGAAATCAGCACACCCTTGTGGATGGAAAGGATCCATGCGGCTTCACCAACGCTGAACAGTACATCGGCTGTCAGGTCACGCCCCCAACGGGCCAAGCCTGGTGTGGCTGC
>JBILPX010000415.1:0-2561 GCA_044373565.1 Roseomonas sp. | reverse complement strand
CTTCACCCGCGTTGCCGGCATTGCCGCCACGGAAGTGACCGGTGAGGCGAGCATCATCCAAACGCGCCATCGCATTCCGGAAAAGCCGCTCACTGAAAACCAAATCCTGGTCTATCAAGTGCCGCAGCCCGAACCCTTGTTCAGGCTGGAGCCGCTCCGGTCTGAAACGCGCAGGCTGCATGCTTTGGCCGATTACGGGCTGATGCATGTGCGGCTTTATGAGGATATCGCGCGGCTTGGCCATATCGCGAAAGCCTATGATTACCCGGTGATGGTGAATGAACGCTATCTGATGTCTCCATCGCCAATCCCCGCCTTCGATAATCCCAAAATGCACCAAATGGCGGCCTTGCAGCTTTTCGGCGCCGGGCGTGAAAAGCGCATCTACGCCGTGCCGCCGTATACGCCAGTGCGCAGCCTCGATTTTGAGGATCACCCCTTCCGCCCCATTCGCGCGCCGCATGCTTGCGCGATTTGCGGCAGCACGACCAGCTATTTGGATGAGTTGGTGACGGATGACGCAGGCGGGCGCGCCTTCATCTGTTCCGATACAGATTACTGCCAGGAACGGCAGCAAGCGCCAAAGGCAGCCGCGGAATGACCCTACTGCTTGAAGCCAAAGGGCTGGATCTGAAATTCGGTGCCATCGCCGCTTTGGATAATGTGGCACTTGATGTCACTGCCGGAGAGGTTGTGGCGATTGTCGGTGAAAGCGGTTCCGGCAAGACAACGCTGTTGCGTGTGCTCGCTGGTCAGATGGCGCCGGATGCGGGCGCCGTGCATTACCTTGGCCGCGATGTGCTGGGCATGACGGAAGCTGAACGTCGCCGGCTGATGCGGATGGATTGGGGCTTTGTGCACCAGAACCCGCGTGATGGGCTGCGCATGGGCGTGTCCGCCGGCGGGAATGTTGGCGAAAGGCTGATGGCGCTCGGCGCTCGGCACTACGGCAATATCCGAGATGAGGCCAAAGCCTGGCTGCAACGTGTAGAAATAGATGCCGGACGGATTGACGATCTGCCGCGACATTTTTCAGGCGGTATGCAGCAACGTCTGCAAATAGCACGTACTTTGGTCACGCGCCCGAAGCTGGTTTTCATGGATGAACCAACGGGTGGCTTGGATGTTTCTGTACAGGCTCGGTTGCTGGATTTGATCCGCGCGCTGGTGCGTGAATTGGGACTTTCGGTGCTGATCGTGACGCATGATATCGCCGCCGCAAGGTTGCTCGCCGACCGGATATTGGTCATGCGGCGCGGGCAGGTGGTGGAACAGGGCCTCACGGATCGCGTGCTGGATGATCCGCAACATCCCTATACGCAGCTTCTTGTATCCTCGGTGCTGGCGGCATGAACATTCTCCTGCGCGCCGAAGGTCTTGCGAAAACCTTCACGCTTCATCTGCAAGACGGCACACGCATTCCCGTGCTTGGCCGCGTTGATCTTGCGGTCAGCGCCGGCGAATGCGTGGCCCTTTCCGGGCCATCGGGTGCCGGGAAATCCACGCTGATGCGCTGCCTTTACGGCAATTACGGCGCAGGGGCTGGGCGGATTCTGCTGACGCATGGCGGGGCAGAGCTTGACCTTGCCAGCGCCAATCCGCGCGCCGTTATTGAAGCCCGCCGCCAGACAATTGGCTATGTTTCGCAATTCCTCCGTGTCATCCCGCGCGTCAGCACGCGCGATATCGTGGCGGAGCGCATGATGGCACGGGGCATGGCGCGTGAGGATGCGCTTTCCCGCGCCTCGGCCCTGCTTGACCGGCTGAACCTTCCAGAAAGGCTGCATGGCCTGCCGCCTGCGACTTTTTCGGGTGGGGAACAACAGCGCGTGAACCTCGCGCGCGGTTTTGGTCCGCGCTATCCCGTGCTGCTGCTGGATGAACCCACCGCCAGCCTAGATGCCGGCAACCGCGCCATTGTGATTGGCCTGATCCATGAAGCGAAGCAGGCCGGCACCGCCATTGTCGGCATTTTCCATGATACGGAAGTGCGCGAAGCCGTGGCGGATCGCGTTTTCACCGTTGAACCCATGCAGGATGCAGCATGAGCACTGAGACCATTCTGACCAATGCGAAGCTTGTCCTGCCGGACACGGTGCTGCACGGAACGCTTGTGCTGCGCGATGGATTGATTGCAGATATTCAGCCAGGCCGCAGCCACGCCGCCGGCGCGCTGGACCTTGAAGGGGATCATCTGATCCCTGGCATTGTTGATGTGCACACCGATAATCTGGAACGCCAGGTGTTGCCACGCGCCAATGCGCGCTGGCCATCGCGTTCCGCCATGATTGCGCATGACGCGCAATGTGTGGCCGCCGGTGTCACCACCATTCTGGATGCGCTTTGCCTGGGTGATCTTGGGTTTGACACGGAACGCGGCCAGACATTTCTGGATGGCGTGCGCGACCTTGATGAGCTTGCTGATAAGGGCGCCCTGAAGGGCGAGCATTTTCTCCATCTGCGCTGCGAATTGCCAGCGCGCGACATGCCGGCCGCGCTCGACCCAGTAGCGGATCATCCGCGTGTGGTGATGGTGAGCCTGATGGATCATTCCCCAGGCG
>JBILPX010000348.1:0-3275 GCA_044373565.1 Roseomonas sp. | reverse complement strand
CGAACGCGCCCGCCGCCGTTTTCTGGAACTCGCCGCCCGCGGTGTCGCCGCCGATCCTGCCCAGGTGGAAGCTGAAATCCGCGACCGCGACGCGCAAGACGCCAATCGCCCCGTGGCGCCGCTGAAGCCAGCCCCGGATGCCATCGAAATAGACACAACCGCGCTGGATGCTGACCAAGCCTTCAACGCCGCCCTGGCTTTGATCCGCAAAAGGCTTGAATCCGCTTGACGCGGCAAGCTGTCAGGCTCTAAGCAACCGCATCCTGTACCGGTGCAAATCGGCGCAGCGCCCTTGGTTGGGCCGGCAAAGAGCAGACCGTTATCCTGCTCATCACATCTGGGCCTGCCAGCGCAAAGCGCCGAGGCCAAGCCGTGCTTCCCCCAAGGGCGGAAGGGCGCAGACCATATGGCCGCAGCTGCGGCCCGTACAGGACACATAAACTTCATGGCTACTGCCACCAGCCTCGCCTATGCCGGCGAGGAGGATTTTGCTGCACTTCTCGATGCCACGCTTGGCCCGGATACGGGTTTTGCCGGCTCTGTCGTCACCGGGCGCGTGCTACGCATTGATGGCGATTCCGCTGTTCTAGATGTCGGCCTGAAAAGCGAAGGCCGCGTCCCGCTCAAGGAATTCGCAGCCCCGGGCCAGAAGGCCGAAGTGAAAGCCGGCGATGTCTATGAGCTTTTCATCGAGCGTTATGAAGATCGCGATGGGTCCATCGTGCTGTCGCGCGAAAAGGCGCGGCGCGAGGAAGCCTGGACGACACTTGAAAAATCCCACCAGGCCGGCATCCGCGTGAATGGCGTGATCTTCGGCCGTGTGAAGGGTGGCTTCACCGTTGATCTTGGCGGGGCGGTTGCCTTCCTACCGGGCTCTCAGGTGGATATCCGCCCGGTGCGTGATGTGACGCCGCTGATGGGCAATGCGCAGCCCTTCCAGATCCTGAAAATGGACCGCGCACGGGGCAATATCGTTGTCTCCCGCCGCGCCGTGCTGGAAGAAACCCGCGCGGAACAGCGGAGCGAGCTGATCCAGGGCCTCAAGGAAGGCATGATCCTGGATGGTGTTGTGAAGAACATCACCGATTACGGCGCCTTCGTGGACCTCGGCGGCGTGGATGGCCTGCTGCATGTCACCGACATCGCCTGGCGGCGTATCAACCACCCGTCCGAAGCGCTGACCATCGGCATGCCGGTGAAGGTGCAGGTGATCCGCTTCAACCAGGAAACACAGCGCATCAGCCTTGGCATGAAGCAGCTCATGTCCGATCCTTGGGATGGTGTGGCGCTCAAATATCCGGTTGCCGCGAAATTCTCTGGCCGCGTGACCAATATCACCGATTACGGCGCCTTTGTGGAACTCGAAGCCGGTGTTGAAGGCCTGGTCCATGTGTCCGAAATGTCCTGGACCAAAAAGAACGCGCATCCTGGCAAGATTGTCGCCACCTCAGAACAGGTGGATGTGATCATCCTTGATGTGGATGAACCGAAGCGCCGCATTTCCTTGGGCCTCAAGCAGGCGCAGGGCAATCCGTGGGAGCTGTTCGTGGAAGCGCATCCGGTGGGTTCAACCATCGAAGGCGAGATTCGCAACATCACCGAATTCGGCCTGTTCATCGGTGTCGGTGCGGAAATCGACGGCATGGTTCACATGTCCGATATTTCATGGGACGAAGCCGGCGAAGCCGCGATGCAGCATTACAGCAAGGGCCAGATGGTCACGGCGAAGGTGCTGGATGTGGATGTGGAAAAGGAACGCATCTCGCTCGGCATCAAGCAACTTCAGGCCGACCCGGCTGCCGAAGTGCTCGACCGCGTACGCAAGGGTGATATTGTCACCTGTATCGTTACCAAGGTCGAACAGAACGGCATTGAAGTGAAGGTGGATGAAGTGCTTACCGGCTTCATCCGTCGCGCTGAATTGGCCCGTGACCGTGGCGACCAGCGTCCCGACAAATTCGCCATTGGCGAAAAGGTGGATGCGAGGGTCACTGCGGTTGACCGCGCCGCGCGCCGCCTGACGCTGACCATCAAGGGCAAGGAAGTGGAAGAGGAACGCGAAGCCATGCGCGAATATGGCTCCGCCGATTCTGGTGCCTCGCTCGGTGATATTCTGGGCGCGGCCATCCGCCGCCGCCGGGAAACTGCCGGGGAAGAATAATCCCTGGGGTCACGACTGACTGACTATCAGCCCCGGGGTGGCGACGCCCCGGGGTTTTTTAACGCCTCATCCACGGATGATACCAGACAATGACCCAGAAAAAGGGTCATTGTCTGATCTACCCCTTGCCCCGCCGCGCGCCGCGCGCCACAAACAATTCATGTCACTTGAAGCCGACCTCATCGCCGAACGGCGCCGCCTGTCGCGCCGTGTCAGTCTTTGGCGCACGCTTGCGGTGCTTGGCGTTATCGCAGCGCTTGCATTGATGTTCGGCGGGGGCAGCCTGGGCGGTCTTGCTTCCAATGATCATGTGCTAAGGCTCCGTATTGAAGGCACCATCCTGGAAGACCGCCGCCTGCTGGAAGTGATCGAAGAAGCCAGTCGCGATACCTCCGCCCAAGCGATGCTGCTGGTGATAGACAGCCCCGGCGGCAGCATGGCGGGGGGCGAGGCTTTGCACGGCGCGCTCAAGCGCTTCGCTGAGAAAAAGCCCATCGTGGCGCTGATGGGCGGCACAGCAGCTTCGGCGGGTTATATGATCGCCATGCCCGCGCAGCATGTACTGGCGCGGGAGGCGACGATCACGGGTTCGATCGGCGTCTTGCTGCAAAGCTTCGATGTCTCGGAATTGATGGCGAGGCTTGGCGTACGACCCGATATCCTGGCGACCGGCCCCTTCAAGGCGCAGCCCAACCCCTTCCAGCCGCTGACCGATCAGGGGCGGGCCGAGATGATGCGCGTTCTGGAAGATTTGCACGGCCAATTCATCACCATGGTGGCGACAGGCCGGCGCATGGATGAAGCGCGCGTTCGCCCCTTGGCAGATGGCAGGGTCTTTACCGGGCGCCAGGCGCTTCCCCTGGGCCTCATTGACGCCATTGGCGGGGAAGCCGAGGCCCGCGCCTGGCTCGCCGCCCAGAAAGGTGTCGCCGAAGCCCTACCGGTGCGGGATTTGGAACCGCGCGACCGGGTTGAGAAATTTCTCAACCGGTTTATGGGGAGCCTCGTAAAAACGCTGATGACAGAATGGTTTGGCGTTGACGCCCCGCGGGCGGTCTGGCAGCTTTCCAGATAGGGCATCCCAGGCATAACCTGCCGCTTTGCGGATTTGTCC
>JBILPX010000241.1:0-5183 GCA_044373565.1 Roseomonas sp. | reverse complement strand
CGCCCCAACCACTACGGGTGCCGAACAAAAAACGCTGAGGGAGAAAACCCGGCATGACGAGATCGGAACTGATCGCGCAATTGGCCGCGAGCAATCCACATTTGCGTGAAAGCGATGTGGAAGCGATTGTGGCGACGATTTTCGGTGAAATCACTGCGGCGCTTGCGCGCGGTGATCGGGTGGAATTGCGTGGCTTTGGCGCGTTTTCCACGAAATCGCGCGAAGGCCGCACCGGGCGCAATCCACGCACCGGGGAATCAGTGCCGGTCGAACCGAAATCCGTGCCGTATTTCAAGCCCGGCAAGGAATTGCGCGAACGCATCAACGCGAAGAAACAAGCCGCACCAGCCAAGCGCGCAGCGACGCGCCGGGCTTGACGGGCTGAGTCTGCCTGCCGTTTTCTGATTACCGCCAGTGGTGGATTTTTCGCTCCATGCTCCTCACGCATGGCACGCCTTGCGCGATTAAACCTTGACGCGAAGCCGCGACCGGGGATTGTGTGGCCAACCTGATCCCCAAAGGCCCCGCAATGCGCTGGTTCATCTTTCTGCCACTCGCCATTCTGGTGGTGCTCTTCATGCTCTCCAACCCGCAGAGCATCGAATTGCGCCTCTGGCCCTTTGATATTGCCTGGACCGCCTCTGCCGCGATTGCTGTGCTGTCCATCGCGGCCGCGGCCTTCCTGCTGGGCGCGTTGATCGCCTGGGCCGCTGCCCTGCCCGCGCGCCGCCGTGGCCGCGCCGCAGAACGCCGCGTGGCGGAACTTGAAGCGCGGATCACCGCGCTCAACGCCAGCGCCGCGCAGGAGGTCGCCGACCAAAAGGCCCTAACCCAATCATGATCCCGCGCCCCACTAACGGCACAGCCCGCATCATTCCAGCTCTTGATCAGGGCGATGCGGCGCGCGCCCAAGCCCTGGCCGAAAGCCTCGCGCCACATTGCGGGTTGCTGAAGGTGGGGCTTGAGCTTTTTACCTCAGCCGGCCCCGGCATTGTCAGCGCCATGGCGCGGCATCGCCCCATTTTCCTGGATCTGAAGCTGCACGATATCCCGAATACCGTGGCAGGCGCCGTGCGTTCCCTGCTGCCGCTAAAGCCCGCCATGATGACGCTGCATGCTGCGGGCGGTGCCGCCATGATCGCCGCCGCGCGGGCCGAAGCCGAGAAAGCCGGCGCCGATCGTCCCATGCTGCTGGCAGTCACGGTGCTGACCAGCATTGACGCCGAAACCCTGGCCAGCGCGGGTGTTGCAGCGAGCCCCGCCGATCAGGTGCTGCGCCTGGCGCGCCTTGCCCTCGCCGCCGGGGCGGATGGTCTGGTGTGCAGCCCGCAGGAAGTCGGCGTGCTGCGCGCAGCGCTTGGCCCGGCCCCCTTCCTGGTGGTGCCGGGTGTGCGCCCCGCCGGCAGCGCGCTTGGCGACCAAGCCCGCACCGCCACGCCCGCCGAGGCCGTGGCCGCCGGGGCGGATTGGATCGTGGTCGGTCGCCCCATCACCGGCGCGCCGGACCCGGCCGCGGCCGCCGCCGCTATTGCGGCAGGGCTTTAGGCAGTGCTGGTCAAGATTTGCGGCATCAAGGACGTGACCGGGCTGGAAGCCGTGCGTGAAGCCGGGGCGGATATGCTGGGCTTCGTCTTCTTCCCACCCTCCCCGCGCGCTGTGACGCCCACCGAGGCTGGTTTGCTCGCGCATTCCTATGCGGGCGGCCCGAAGCGCGTTGGGCTGTTTGTGGACCCCGATGACGCCACCCTGGCCGCGACTTTGGCCGAAGTGCCGCTCGATATCCTGCAATTGCAAGGCGAAGAAACCCCAGCCCGGGCCGGCGAAATCCGCGCCCGTTTCCGCAAGCCGGTGATGAAGGCGCTTGGCATTGGCAGCAAGGCAGACCTGGCGCGCTTGGCGGATTACGCCGATCAGGTGGATTACTTCTTGCTCGATGCCCGGCCACCGCCTGGCAGTACCCTGCCTGGGGGCAATGCGCTGGCCTTTGATTGGTCGCTGATGAAGGGCGAACACCCACCGCGCCCCTGGCTGCTTGCGGGCGGGCTGACACCGGCCAATGTGGCCGAGGCCATCGCGGCCTCTGGCGCAAAGGGCGTGGATGTGTCCTCCGGTGTTGAGCGCGCGCGGGGCATCAAGGACCCGGTTGCTATTGCTGCCTTCATTACCAATGCCAAAGCCGCCCGCGCGTGACGGCAAGCGAAGAAAGCGAAGCCACCGAAAAGGCCAAGATGCGCCGCGTGCTGGCGATTTTCGGCCCGGCGGTCTTCGCCGGCGCCTTTGCGACACGCGTCACTGACCCCACCGTCGCCGAAATCGCCGGGGAATTCAGCGTAACCGTGGCCGAGGCAGCCTTGCTCGGCACCGCCTATACCCTGCCCTTCGCCCTGGTGCAGCCAATTCTGGGGCCGGTTGCGGATTCCATCGGCAAGCGGCGGATTGTGATGATCTGCGTGGCGCTGCTGGGCGTGATGCTGCTGGCCGCTGCGGTTTCGGCGAGCTTTGGCTGGCTGTTGGCGTTTCGTGCGGCTTCGGGCATGGCGGCGGGGGGCATGATGCCGCTGACACTCGCCATCATGGGGGACGCGGTATCGCTGAAATACCGGCAGGTGGCGCTATCGCGCATCCTGGTCTTTGGCATCAGCGGGCAGATTGCGGGCGGCGTGGTGGCAGGGCCCATCGCCGCTATTGCCGGCTGGCGCGGCGTGCTGGTGGTTTGCGCCATCGCCGCTTTCATCGGGCTTATCGCCCTGATCCTGGCAGCCCGCGGCGCCGCACGAGAGAAAATGACGCGCTATGACCCGGTGATGGCGCTGCAACGCTACCGCGGCATCATCGCCAATCCTGCCGCGCTGCCCTTGTTCGCCGCGGTGGCCGTTGAAGGCGGCCTGGTCTTTGGCACTTTTCCCTTCATCGCCCCCCTGCTGATCGAACGTGACATTGGCAGCACCATGGAGGCCGGCTTCGCCATTGGCGCCTTTGGGCTTGGCGGGCTGGTCTTTGCCGCTTTGGTCGCCCCCCTGCTGGCCCGCTTCGGCCAGGCCGGCGTGATCCGCATTGGCGGCGCCACCGCCGCGCTGGCGCTGATTGGTTTTGCGCTGGCGCCATCCTTGGTGATCGCGGCCCTCTCGGGCCTTGGGCTCGGGCTTGGGTTCTACATGATCCACAACGCCATCCAGACCCGCGCGACGGAGCTTGCCCCTCAGGCGCGGGCCAGTGCCATGTCCTTGCATGCCTTTGCCTTTTTTGGCGGCCAATCGCTTGGCCCGATCTTCTATGGGCTGGGGGATATGATCATCGGCTTGCCCGCCACTTTGGGGCTGGCGGCGGGTGGGATCATGGTGCTGGCGCTGCTTTTGGCGCGGCGCTGAGGGGTGCTGGGGCGCCCGATTCGCGACGTGATAAGTCGCCCTTCCTGAAAGCAGTGAACAAAGCAGAAACCATTAATGAAGTACATTAATTATTTTTTCTTTGTTTTTCAAATAGATAAATAGGCCAAAAAGAACAAATCCGCAACGCGCGACTCGGCACAAGATTCGCGACAGTGCTTCCAACATATTGTGGCAGGCCTTTAGCCACTGACACAAGCGCGTTCGCTTCCCGTGCATGGCCTCAGCGCACCAGGCTGGGCCGCCCAAGCGTTGATATCCCAATCGCAATATGCCCCTATAGCCACACTCGCCCAGTCGGGCCGTTCAATACAGGAAACACGCATGTCCAAGGCTTTCTTCATGGTGCGCGCCGTGGTCGCCGACCCAGCCGACCGGCCCAGTTTCGACACTTGGTATGAAAAGGAACATTTGCCGGAAGCGCTGACCGCCTTCGGCGTCGCCCATGCCTGGCGCTGCTGGAGCAAGACGGACCCATCGCTCCATTTCGCCTTTTATGAATTCCCGAGCATGGCGGCGGTTGAAGCCCTGCCGGGATCACCTGCGCTCAGCAAAATGATAGCAGAATTCGACCGCGTCTGGGGCAGCCGTGTCACGCGATCCAGGGAAATCCTGGAATTCGCGGGGGAGCTGCGCCGGTAGGGCCCATCAACGGCTAGTCAGAGCCTCAGCCAGCCGCCCACTCGCTTCACGGATGCGTGCCTCGCTTTGCGCGAAGCAAAGGCGCAAATGGCCTTCTCCGCCCGCGCCAAAGGCGGCACTAGGTGCGATGCCAACCCGCGCCGAATGCAGCAGGGATTTCGCGAGCGCCAGGCTATCCGTGCAGCCTTCCACTTTCAGGAAAAGATACATCGCGCCATCCGGGCGCGGCGCGGTGATGCCGGGCACGGAGGACAGCGCGGCGTGAGCGATATCGCGCGCCTTCAAATACCGCGCGCGGGTTTCCGCGATGAAGGCATCGCCCTTGTCCAGCGCCACCACACCCGCATGCTGGATGAAGGTGGGGGCTGAGGACATGTTGAATTCATTGAGCTTGCCAATGGCATCCATCAGCGCCGGTGGTGCGACAATCCAGCCCAGCCGCCAGCCGGTCATCGCCCAGGATTTGGAGAAGGAATTGACTGAGACAACGCGGTCCTGCTCATCCGCAATTTCCAGGAAGGACGGCGCGGCATCACCGGCGAAATAGAGCCTTTCATAGACATCATCAGAAAGGATCCAGGTGCCGGTCTGGCGGCATTTGGCCAGAATGGCGCGTTGTTCTTCGGCAGTCAGCGTCCAGCCCGTGGGATTGCCGGGGCTGTTCAGGAATAGCAGCTTGGTCTCAGGCGTGATGGCGGCGAGCAATTCATCCAAATCCGCGCGCCAGATACCGTTCATCAGGCGAAGCGGCATGTCGGTCACTTCCGCGCCCATCACGCGCGCAATGCCATCCATATTGGGCCAGGCAGGGGTGGGGATCACCACGCGATCACCTGGCGAAAGGAGCGCTTGCGCTACCAGCATCAGCGCATTGACGCCCGATGCCGTGACGGCGACGCGCGATGTGCTGACAGGGCGATTATTGCGCTTGAGGTAAGCCGCGATGGCTTCGCGCAGCGGTGGGATACCCGGATTGGGCGCGTAGAAGGTTTTGCCTTCATCCAGCGCTGCCTTGGCGGCTTCCCGCACGAAATCCGGCGTGACGGTATCAGGTTCCCCAAACCAGAGGGGGATGACATCGGGCATATAGCGCCCAACTTCCGAGACCTCTCGGATCAGCGAGCCTGGGATTTCAGCAAGGGCGGGGCGGGGGGT
>JBILPX010000414.1:0-2585 GCA_044373565.1 Roseomonas sp. | reverse complement strand
CGCTGGCCATATGCAGGAAGCGGCGCGCTTGGGAATTGCGGTGCTGCCGCCTGATATCAACCGCAGCGGTGCTGATTTCCGCGTGGAAGCACGAGATGATGGCAAGCAGGCCATTCGCTTCGCACTCGCCGCCGTGAAGCGGGTTGGCGAAAGCGCAATGCGTGATCTGGTGGCGGCGCGCGATAAGGGTGGTGATTTTGCGTCCCTCGCGGATTTCGCCGCGCGGGTGGACCCCAAGCTTCTCAATAAAATGCAGATCGAAAACCTGGCCCGCGCCGGCGGCTTTGAATGCCTGGATGGCAATCGCGCCCGCGTCATGGCCGGCGCCGAGACCATTCTGCGCCGCGCTCAGGCCAGTGCCGAGGAACGCTCCAGCGGCCAAATCGGCCTTTTCGGTGCTGAGCCCGGCAAGGCGGAAGCCTTGCGTCTGCCGGATGTGCCGGATTGGCAGCCCTTGGATCGGCTCACCCAGGAAGCGGAGGCGATTGGCTTTCATCTTTCCGCCCATCCGCTTGATGCCTATCGCCAGGCGCTGAAGCGCATTGGCGTGGTGCCATCCTCCGCCATTGCGGACCGCGCGAGCCGCGGCGGTGGGCGGGTCAAGCTGGCCGGTACGGTGGTGAATGCCAAGGAACGCACGACCAAGACCGGCAGCCGCATGGCCTGGGTTCGGGTTTCCGACACCCATGGCAGTTTCGAAGTGACCTGCTTTTCTGAGGTGCTGAACCGCAGCCGAGAATTGCTGGCGGAAGGCAGCGCCATTCTGGTGACGGCCGATTTGCGCATGGAAGGCGAAGCTTTGCGCCTGACGGCGACCGAGCTTGAAAGCCTGGACAAGGTCGCCGCCAATGCCGGTGGTGGGATCAAGCTGTGGCTGGAGGCTACCGCGACGCTTGACCCGATCCGCGCCTTGCTGACGCGCGAAGGCCGCGGGCGTGGCCGCGTGATCCTTGTGCCGCAGCTTGGACCTGCGCAGGAAGTGGAAATCGCGCTGCCGGGCGGCTTCAATGTCGGGCCGCGGCTGATGCAGGCCATGCGGGTGGTGCCAGGTGTGGCGCAGGTCGAGGAATTCTAGCTGGCTCGGAATGCAGTTTATTTTCCATAATATACCTTATGCGGGATAAAGATGACCCAAACCCCGAAGCAAAATTCGCCCGAGGCCGCGCTACACGCCCTGCTCACCATCATGGCCAAGCTGCGCGACCCTGATGGCGGCTGCCCCTGGGATTTGGTGCAGGATTTCGCATCCATCGCGCCTTACACGATTGAGGAAGGCTATGAGGTTGCGGACGCCATTGCCGCCAATGACCAGGACAAGCTTCTGGATGAATTGGGCGATCTACTGTTCCAGGTGGTCTATCACGCGCAAATGGCGAATGAGCGCGGATGGTTCGGCTTTGCCGAGGTCGCACAATCCATATCCGACAAGATGATCCGCCGTCATCCTCATGTCTTTGGTGAGGCTGCCGCGCGCGATGCCGCAGCCCAAACCAGCGCCTGGGAAGCGCAAAAAGCCGCCGAACGCGCCGCGCGGGCGGAAAGCGGCGTGCTGGCGGGAATCCCGGATGGCCTCCCTGCCCTAACCCGCGCCACCAAGCTGACGCGCCGCGCCGCACGGGTTGGTTTTGACTGGCCCGATGCTGGCGCGGTACTGGATAAGCTGGAAGAAGAAGCGGCGGAACTCCGCGCCGAGCTGCAAGGCGCTGATAAGGCAAGACTTCAGGACGAGGTAGGCGACCTGCTTTTCGTGCTGGCCAATCTAGCGCGCAAGCTGGATTTGGACCCGGAAGCGGCACTCCGCCATGCCAACCAAAAATTCACACGCCGCTTTGGCTATATCGAGCAACAAGCTGATCTTGCGGGAAAAAGCCTGAATGACATGAGCCTAGAGGAGATGGAGGCGTTGTGGGTGCAGGCAAAGCGCGGCGAAAAATGAGAAAACGCTCTCAATCATCTGAAATTACGTTATTTTAGGCGCCCGGATACCTAATCCCCACCACCTCAATCTCCTCCATCCCTGCAGGCGTGCGCAGCCGCCGCATATCGCCCACCCGCGCCCCCAGCAGCGCGCGGGCCACCGGCGCCACCCAGGAAATCCGCCCTGCCTCGGCCTCTGCCTCATCCACGCCGACAATGGTGATGGTCACTTCGGCATCATCGGATGCGCGGGCATAGGTCACGCTGGCGCCGAAAAACACCTGGTCGCGGCGCGTCTGCAGCGCCGGGTCCACCACCTGCACCTTCTCAAGCCGCTTGGTCAGGAAGCGCACGCGTAGGTCAATCTCGCGGAGCCGCCGCTTGCCATATTTGTAATCGGCATTCTCCGACCGATCCCCAAGCGCCGCCGCCCAGGAGACGATTTCAACCACCTTTGAGCGTTCTTCTTCCCACAGGCGCTTCACCTCGGCGCGCAAGGCAGTGGCGCCGGCGGGGGTCATGTAAAAGGGCGTGCCGGGGGGCAGGCCGGGCGGGCCAGCCTCCGCATCCTCATCGGCGCCACTCATGGGGTGAAAAGCGCCTCCTGAGCGGCTTCCCAACTCGCGCGGTCAGGGGCGCAGATCAGCCCGCCGCTGGTCAGATGCGGA
>JBILPX010000412.1:0-2589 GCA_044373565.1 Roseomonas sp. | reverse complement strand
TTTGCCGATGGTCGCAAGCGCGAAATTCCCTTTCTGCAATTGCCGATCAGCCAGTTGCCTTCGGATTTCTTCCCACTCACCTGCCGAAGCTGCGTGGATTACACCAATGTGCTGGCCGATATCACGGTGGGTTATATGGGCGGCCAGGGCGAGCAATGGCTGCTGGTGCGCAATGAACGTGGCGAAGAACTGCTGAGGCTGCTTGGCGATGAAATCACCACCGCCGCGCCTGGTACCGCCGGCAAGCGCGCAGGCGCGGTGAAGGGTTTTCTGGAAAACACGCGCCGCGCCGCAGGCGGCTTACCTTTGCGACGCATGCCGGATTGGCTGAGGCCGATCATCGGCTGGCTGATGCCGCGCATCGGCCCACGCGGGCTAGAATTCGCCCGCGCGCGGGTTGAGATGAAGGCCGTGGAAAGCGTGCTGCACCTGGAACGGGCGGAGCCCGCCAAGATGCGCAACATGATCCCCGATCATGTCTGGGCGCTGGTCGCGCCTTACGGTCTCAAAAAGCGGGATTAGCCCTCGGCGCGGTAATTCGGCGCTTCGCGCGTCACAGCCACATCATGCACGTGGCTTTCGCGCAGGCCCGCACCGGTGATGCGCCGGAAGCGCGCCTTGGTCTGCAATTCAGCAATCGTGGCGCAGCCCGTATAGCCCATGGCAGCGCGCAGCCCGCCCACCATCTGATGGATCACGGCGCTTACCGGGCCTTTGTACCCAACGCGGCCTTCCACACCTTCCGGCACCAGCTTCAGCGAATCCTGAACTTCCGCCTGGAAATATCGATCCGCCGAACCCCGCGCCATGGCGCCGAGTGAGCCCATGCCGCGATAGGATTTGTAGGACCGACCCTGATACAAAAAAACCTCACCGGGTGCTTCATCCGTGCCGGCGAAGATGCTGCCCAGCATGGCGCAATCGGCGCCCGCCGCCAGCGCCTTTGCAAGGTCACCGGAAGACCGAATGCCGCCATCGGCAATCACCGGCACGCCTTTTTCGCGCGCGGCAGCGGCACTTTCCAGAATGGCAGTGAGCTGCGGCACACCAACACCCGCCACAATGCGCGTGGTGCAGATGGAACCGGGGCCAATGCCGATCTTCACGGCATCCGCGCCTGCTTCAATCAGGGCCAAGGCGCCTTCCGGTGTGGCGACATTGCCGGCAATCACCTGCACGGAATTGGAAAGCCGTTTGATGCGTTCCACCGCCTGCAGCACGCCACCGGAATGGCCATGCGCGGTATCCACGACAACAACATCAACGCCCGCCGCCACCAGCAATTCAGCGCGGTGCAAGCCATCATCGCCAACGCCGGTCGCTGCTGCGGCACGCAACCTGCCCATGCCATCCTTGGATGCATTGGGATTGGCCTGCGCCTTGTCCATATCCTTCACCGTCACCAGGCCCACACAGCGCTGCGCCTCATCCACCACCAGCAGCTTTTCGATGCGATGTTTATGGAGCAGCGACCGCGCCTCATCCGGCGTCACATCGAGGGATGCGGTCACAAGGCCTTCACGCGTCATCAGCTCATAGACGCGCAGATTTGGATCGGTTGCGAAACGTACATCGCGATTGGTGATGATACCAACAAGCCGCCCCGACCCACGTTCCACCACAGGAATGCCGCTGATGCGATGCCGTTCTTGCAGGGCGCGCACTTCAGCCAGAGTCTGGTCCGGATGCACCGTCAGCGGGTTCACCACCATGCCGGATTCGAATTTCTTCACTTGCCGCACTTGTGCGGCCTGATCTTCCGGCGAGAAATTCTTGTGGATCACGCCAATGCCGCCAGCCTGCGCCATGGCAATCGCCATGGGGGCTTCCGTCACCGTATCCATCGCCGCCGAAATCAGCGGAATATTCAGCCGGATTTCCTTGGTGAGCCGTGTATGCGCCAGGGCCTGTGCCGGCAGCACGGTGGAATAGGCGGGCACCAGCAGCACATCATCAAAGGCATAAGCCTCAGCGATGGGCATAATGCCACCAAAAGAGCCAGCGGATGGGGGAGAAGAATCAAGTGCCATGGAGGGGCTTTCGCGTTGCGCTACCTTGGCGACCCTCCATAGTCCTTGATGCCGATGGGCGCAATCACCGGAGACGCATTTCAGCCACGAAAGCCGATCGCTACCACGTATAATTCGGCCGATTCCTTCCGGCTTGCCGGGGGCTTCACATGCCGCACGCTAGTGAAATGACGTTTTAATGTCACCAGCATGTCTTTCTCAGATCCGCCCTGGAATACCTTGGCAACAAAACCGCCACCCGGGCCCAGCACCTTCAGCGCAAAATCCAGGGCCAATTCGGCAAGCGCCATGATGCGCAAATGATCCGTCGAGCCATGGCCCGTGGTATTGGGCGCCATATCGGACAGCACCAGATCAGCCTTCCCGCCAAGGGCTGCGATGATGCGTGCCTCGGCCTCCTGCTCCTGGAAATCACCCTGCAGCACGGTCGCGCCTGGCACCGGGTCCATGGGCAGGATGTCCAGCGCCACCACCTGCCCGCGGGCGCCCACTTCCTGCACCGCCACCTGAGTCCAGCCGCCAGGCGCCGCACCCAAATCCACCACCCATGCACCGGGTC